>VXNO01000175.1 GCA_009840575.1 Chloroflexota bacterium
CCCCCACCGCGTCCCGCCACCCCGCCGGCGAAAGCAGCTGCGAAAGCGCATATTGCACAGCGACAGTCGCGGCATTCAAACTTGGGTCAAATTGCAGCTCGCTATTATCGGCGAACTTCAGTTGGGTAGCGCCGCGATATTTCCAATCGTAATAGCCTTGATTGAGCTGGTCAGCCAGCCAGCTTAATTGATTGTATAAACCGGCGCGACCGATGCCATTGGCTTGCGGCAGCAAAGGATACACCCGCGCAGCATCGCCTGCATCTTGCCGGGAGAGCAAGCCCGCAAAATGCTCCAGGAAGGCCAGCAGGATGCGCGCATCCACGCTGTATTCTTGGGATACGCGCTCAACGATCTGCGCCGCGCTGACTTGACCTGAGTCCAGCGTGATGGTCAACTCTCTCAAAATGCCTGGCTGCTCGGCAACAAAGCCGTGTAAATCAAAGTTCGCGCTATGCACCGAACGCACCAGCCGCGAATCCGCCAGGATGCGGACGCCCTCGGTATAATCGACGGTGACTTGTGGCAGGACGAGGACTTCGCCCACCATCAGCAAGTCGGGGTTAGCGAGGTTGTTGGCAGCCAGCAAGTCACTCACCGCAATGTTGTAGCGCTGCGCGATGCGCGTGACTGTATCGCCAGGCACGACTGTGTGCATTACGATTGGCGGCTGAGACGGCTCGGGACTGGTTTCTGGCTCAGCCTGGATAGGCGGGATTGTGGTCGCGGTTGGCGGGAGGCTTGTTGATTGTGGCGAGGCGATGGCATTCAATGCCACAATAGACTGGGTGTCGCTTGCAGGCTGCCCGGCGGTGGCGCAAGCGGATAGCAGGCAAATTAACAAAGCAGACAGCGCTAGGGCGGCTGCCCTGGACAGGCTATACTTGCGGAAAATGCGAGTTCGGATTCCTAACATCAGGAGGGTAGCATGGCGGAAGCGCAAGCGGTACGAGCCACATTCGCGGGCATGGTCGAGCGATTCGCGCCTGAGAAAGCGGCGGGTTTAAGCGCCACCATAGCCTTTAACCTGCGCGGCGACAATGGCGGTCTGTTTTGGATCAAGATCGCCGATGGCGCTGCTGAAAACGGCGAAGGCGGTGTAGACAGCGCGGATATGACCGTGCATGCCAGCGCCGATGACTGGTTCGCTGTGGCTACTGGCGAGCTAAACCCCATGCAAGCCTTCATGACCGGTAAACTGAAGATCCAGGGCGATATGGGCTTGGCGATGAAGATGCAGTCGCTTTTTTCTGGCTGACCCGCATAGCCGCGCCCTCAGCCATCGCCATAGACGCCGACTGGCGCGCTCAGCCCAAAACTGAAAGCCGCGCCGTCCAACGCTACGTCGATGGCTTCCGCCACATCATCATCGTCTGCGGCTTCCGCCAGCTCGCTCAGCAGGTCAAGCGCGCGGCGACCGCCTATCTCACCCAGCGCCGCGATGGCAGCCAGCTGAATCTCGCCATCATTGCTTTGCGCCAGCGCTCCGATGCGTGGCAACGCCTGTTTTAGCCCGAGTTGCCCACAAGCCGCTATCGCCTCATAGATACTTTCTTGGTCTTCGCTTGCCAGTTCTTCCAGCAGCGCATCGCCCCAGATTGGATTGCAAGTGCGCCCCATGGCGAAGATCGCGCCGATTTTCATTTCGTGGCTGCCCTGCGCATAAGCCGCGCGGATCAAACCTTCCACCTGGGGATGGCTGGAATTCGCCAATGCTTCCAGCGCCCGCCGTCGCACGGAAACGGGTTGCTGTTCATCGCTGTGCAGGCGCAATGCGATTTGCTGCGCTGCGCCCGCCTGGTCAGCCGCGATGCCGCCATATTCGCCTAGCAGCAAGAAGCGCCCCAAGCCGGTCAGCGCGCTGGCACGCACGGATCCGTCTTCATCATCCGCCAGTTGCATGAAGCGCTGCATCGTCTCTGGCGATTCATCAAACCACAGCAGGTCGATGGCGGCGGCGCGCACCAGGCTGCTGCTGTCGGAGAGGCACAAGTGGGCAATCGCGCGGAAGTTGAGCTCAAATAAGGATTCGCTGGCGTCGTTCAAGCCGCGCAGGACTTGCGCCTTGAAAGCGACTGGCAAACGCGACCAACTAGCCGCGATTTCCTCACCCTCAGCTGGCGACAAATCGCTTAGACCATAGACGATTGTCGATGAAAGAACCGCTTGCCGGGTAGCAGCCCCGGCTTGCAGCGCCGCAATCACTTCGTCCAGCGAAGGTTTTTGTCTCTCCAGCGCCGCCAACTCTTTTTCGAAGCCCTTCATGGTAGCTGCTGCTCGTTCAGCCGAGGCTGGGCGGGTTGACCAGGTCATAGATCATGATGACGACGCCCAGCAAGAGCAGCAGCGAAATGCCGATCATGTGCACGCGCCCTTCGATCTTTGGGTCGACCGGTTTGCCGCGCAGCATCTCTATCAGCACGAAGACGATGCGTCCGCCATCCAGCGCGGGGATGGGCAGCAAGTTGCTGATGCCCAAGAAGATGCTAATCAAGGCGATGAAATTGAGCATGATGGTTGGTCCTTCTTGCAAGCTGCGCTGCAAGAATTCGCCGCCGATGATGCTGATGCCAATGATGCTGATAGGTCGCGCGTCGCGGCCCGTGAGCGAGCCATCCAAAAGCTGACCCGGTATGGACGCGATCATGCGGAAGGTCTCGGCGGTTGTGTGCAAGCTATGCGTGATGGCGGCGGGAATGGATTGCGGCACAAGTTCTTTTTTGTAGCCAGCGTTGGCAAAGCGCGTGGCGTCGCCCAAGCCAAATTGCGAACGGATGACGACGCCCAACCTGCCCTGCCCCTCTGGCGCTTCGATGCGCGGGATGAGGCTGATTTCCAGGCGGGTTGTCTTCCCGTCATCAGCTTCGCGTAAGACGCTAAGCGGCAGAGGCTGCCCGGCGAAGTCTTCCGCAGCTTTTGCCAAACGGCTGGCGGGGTCGCCCGCGGGTGGTATCGCGCCCCCAGCAATTTTCTCCACCAAATCGCCCGGCAAGAAGCCCGCCTCCGCCGCTGGCGAACCCTCGACCACGCCGAGTATCTGCACAAAGCCAGCCCGCTCAGCAAAGTCGGACTTTGTCGTGATTGTAAAAGTCTCGCCATCGGTCGCGCGGATGAGCGAAAAGTCGATGCGCTCGCCCGGGTATGCCGCCAGCAAATCATGGAAGGCGGCGAAGTCGGCAAAGCGCTGACCGTTGACGCGCTCAATGGCATCGCCAACCTGCACCGGTGTCTCCGCGAACATAGAGTCGGGCGGAATAGCGGCAACTTGGCTCAAGCCGCCCACGGGCAGCGACAAGCCAATCAGCGCGACCAGGAAAAAGAGCAGCATGGCGGTCAATAAGTTGGCGAGCGCGCCTGCCGCCATAAAGAAAATGCGCGCCAAGGGCGGCGCCTCATTCACCGAGAGCATGGCTTGCTCTTTGACGCCGCGCATCCGCAGCATTTCCCGCTCGCCGACGATGCGCACAGGACCCGAGCGGCGATGCTCAATGATGACACGGTCGCGCTTGACCTTGTCATCGCTGGTGGGCCCGATCATGTCTTCGCCCAGCGGACGCACAAAGCCGCCCAGGGGAAGCAAGTTCAACGTGAACTCTGTTTCGCGCCAGGTGAAGAGACGGCGAACCCGTGGCGGAAAGCCAATGCCGAATTCCAGCACATTGATGCCCACCAGCCGTGCCGCCAGGAAGTGCCCCAGCTCGTGAATGATGATGGCAGGGATGAGCACCAGCGCAAATGCGATAATGGCAAGCAAAATGTCATGCGCGTCAGCAGGGTTGACCATCGGTTTTTTCCTCTGGTTATCGTCTCACCAAGCTCATTATACGCAGGGCTGCTTATTTTGTGCAAGCAGCCGAATGTTGAGGGAGTGTGATTTGTGGGGATAGCGGGCAAGTCGCTGACTCGCCCTTACACAGAGAAGCGCCGGATGGAGGCAAGACCACTGCGCCGCCGCCTACGCCCGAGCGCAATATGTCGATAGCCGGCGACAGCGCGCGCAGCCGTTCCGCTACCGCCGGGGCCTCATCTGCCACGCAGATGCAATGCACATTCGGTCCGGCATCCAAGGTATAACAAACGCGCAGTCCGTCTTGCTCTCGCCAGCCGCGCGCCGCTTTCATCACCGCCAGCGTGAGTGGCTGCCAATAAAATAGCGCTGGCTGGCTGGTCATCATCACGGCGTGCATCAAGTTGCTGTCGGCTTCCACGACTCGCGCCAGCAGCGCAAAGTCGCGCTGGGAAATCGCCTGCTTGACCTGCTTAAGCCTTGCCGCCGCTGTCTCGACCCGCGCTGGCTGGAATATGCTGCTGCCGGCATTTTTATGCCCGGCTGTCGAGCCGACTCCTTTGTGCTGGCGGCTGACGATGGCAATGACATCTTCAAGCTGCCAATGGCCGGGCGGCGCGATCGTCTCGGCGAATGAGCCTGGGTGCGCCTCTGCCGCATGCCATTCAACAAAGCCGCCGGGGATAGAACGGGCGGCAGAACCAGAGCCCAGCCGCGCCAGGGCGCTCAATTCGCGCTCGGATAGCCGCTGCTCTAGCGCTGCGACCGCCGCCAGAGTCAGCGCCGCGAATGCCGATGCCGACGAGGCGATGCCAGCGCCCATGGGGAAGTTGTTGCGTGAATCGACCTGCGCGCGCAGATCCGTGCCCAGCCGCCGCCGCAGTCTGTCCAGATGCGCTTGCACCCGCCGCAGCGCCGCCACAGACGGGGCTTCGCCGTTGATGGCCAAGCTGTCCGCCGCCAATTCGTCCGACCAGCGCACCGTGGTGGTACTATGCAGCGCCGCCAGGTTCATGCTCAGCGAGCTATTGGCTGGCAGCCGCAAAGCCTGGTTGCGGTTGCCCCAATACTTGATGAACGCTATGTTGGAATGCGCGCGCGCGCTTGCTATAGTCTGCATATTCGCCATGTGCATCGGCTCTTGGGCGAGGCGACCGATTGAAGCTCAACATTATCTCGCAGCGGCGCTCTTTGTCCAGCGCGGAGAAAACAGGAATGGTCTAGCTGTATGGTCTTCGGCTTGCTGCGAACCATGCGTCCCCGGCAATGGACGAAGAACATCCTCTTCGTCTTCCCGGCGCTGGTCTTTGGCTCACAGCTATTCAACCCCGAATTGCTGGCGCGCGTCGTGCTTTGTAGCTGCCTGCTGATGGTGATTTCTGGCAGCGTCTACATTATCAATGACCTGGCTGACTTGGAAGCCGATCGCGCGCATCCACAAAAGAAGTCGCGCCCGCTGGCTGCGGGCATCGTGTCTACGCAAGTCGCCTGGCTAGCCGCGGTCCTCTTGCCGACGCTGGCGCTGGCGGCGGCGTACAGCCTGCATCAAGGTTTGTTCTGGGTTCTGTTGCTGTATTTTGTTTTGCAAGTTGCCTATTCTTTCTCGCTCAAACACATTGTGCTACTGGATATTTTGGTGGTGGCGGCGGGATTCGTGCTGCGCGTGCTGGCGGGCGGCGTCGTCATCGAGGTACAGCTTTCGCCTTGGCTGTATACATCGGCGGGTTTGCTGGCGCTATTTTTAGTCATCGGCAAGCGACGCCAAGAGTTCTCGACGCTGGGCGAGGCAGCCGCATCGGTCAGGCGCGTCTACGCACACTACAACCTGGCGCTCTTGGATGACATGCTGCGCATCGTAACCACATCGACCTTGATCACCTATATCCTGTACACTGTCGAAGCGCGGACGATGGTGCGCAATGGCGAAAACCTGGGCTTGCTGACTGTGCCGATTGTGATCTATGGCTTGCTCCGCTACCTGTATCTAATCCATGTGCGGAAGGAGGGCAGCGCGCCGGATGAAATCCTGCTGACCGACCGTCCCTTGCAAGCGACAATCACGGTCACGGCGCTGGCTTATTTTGTTATCATTTACCTGCTCTAGGTGACTATGCGCGGCAGTGCCAGCGCGCCCGGCAAAGCCATCCTGCTTGGCGAACATGCCGTTGTCTATACCAAGCCGGCGCTTGCCATTCCCCTGCCCCAACTGCGCGCAGTGGCTTCCTTCCGCCCTGCCGAGCAGCCCTTGACGATCCAGGCGGCTGACTTGCCAGGGCGCTCTTGGCAGTGGGGCGCGGGTGACTCGTCCGACCCATTGGGGAAAATGGCGACGCTCAGCCTGCGGCACCTGGGCTGTGACGCGCCAAAAGGTGAAATCACGATTCGCTCTGCCATCCCAATCGCCAGCGGGCTGGGCAGTGGCGCGGCAGTCTCAGCCGCCCTGGGGCGCGCCATCGCAGCGCTATGCCATGTGGAGATTCCCAATGTCGAGTTGAACGCGCTGGTCTACGAAGTAGAAAAGCTGCATCACGGTACTCCCAGCGGCATCGACAATCGGACTGTCGTTTTCGAGCAGCCAATTTACTTTCAGCGCGGGCAACCAATTGAAAGCATCCGACCGCCGCGCAGGCTGAACTTTTTGCTGGCGGATACTGGCGTGCCAGCGCTGACTCGCGAGACTGTCGCTGCTGTTCGTCGGTTGCTGCGCGAAGAGCCGGAACGCACGCAGAGCCAGCTAGACCAAATCGCTTCGGCAGTCGACTCAGCTCGCGCCGCGCTTGAAGCAGCCGATGTGTTTCGATTGGGGGCGATGATGACTGCGAATCACGGCTTTCTGCGCGACTTAGGAGTGTCATCGCCGGCGCTGGATACCTTGGCGACGGCGGCAATACAAGCGGGCGCACTGGGCGCGAAGCTGTCTGGCGGCGGGCGCGGCGGGCATATCATTGCGCTGGTCGAAGCAGACACAACATGGTCAGTCAGGCAGGCGCTGCAAACGGCGGGCGCGCTGCGCATCCATGCCGCGAGCCTGGGAGGCTGAGGGCGCGATGACCACGCTAATCAAGCTTGGCGGCTCGCTGGTTACGGATAAGCGCGTAGCAAAATCCTTCCGTCGCGATGTCGTCCGCCAGCTCGTCGCGCAACTGGCGAGCTATTTTGCCAGTGGCGAGCGGGGGCCTGTGGTCCTGGGGCATGGCAGCGGCTCCTTTGGGCATGTCCTGGCGCGGGAATATCAGACGATGCAGGGCGTCGCGGGGGACAGTGGGCGGCTAGGCATGGCGCGGGTCGGGGCGGTCGCAGCCGAACTCAGCAGTTTGATCCTGGTGGAGCTGCTGGCGGCTGGTTTGCCGGCTTTGCGCTTCCCGCCCTCGGCGCTGCTAATGACCCGCAATCGACGCATTGAGGCGCTGGAGACGCGCCCCTTGCAGTCCGCGCTGGAGCAAGGCTGCTTGCCGCTGGTACATGGAGATATCGCGCTGGATAGCCAAGTTGGCGGCACGATTGTTTCCACCGAAGCCGTCTTCGCCGCGCTGGTTGAGCCGCTGGGCGTATCCGAAATCATCCTGCTGGGCGAAGTGGCGGGCGTGCTGGATGTCCATGGCAGCGTCATCCCGCGCATCGGTCCGAGCGCTTTTCCCGACCTGAAGAAAACGCTGGGTGGCGCGCGCGGCATCGATGTAACCGGCGGCATGTCGCACAAAGTCCAGGCGATGGCAGAGCTGGTGGCGCGGCAGCCCAGCCTGGCAATCACAATTGCGGATGGCCGGCGCGATGGGATTTTGTTCGACTTGCTGCGCCATCGCCACGCTATCGGCACGCGCATCACAGCGGATGATTAGCTCAATTCAGCCGCAGCGCGACATTGTGCAGCAGTGGATAAAAACCGTAGGCATCAAAGCGCATATTTCTCACAGCGGCTCGCGTGGCGGTCAGGCGCAGGGGCTCGCGCAATGGCAGCAGCAAGGTCTCTTCCATGAGCAGCGCCTGCACTTCAAAATAGCGCTGGCGGCGGGTACTCGCGTCGATTTCACGCTCGGCTTGGGCAAGCAGTTGGCTGAGGCGCGGGTGCGGCGCGCGTGAGGCTGCATAAGGTGAATCGCCCGCGAAGACTCGCCCCAAAAGCGCGGGATCCATGCCAGCCGCATCGACCGGCAGCAGGTCGTATTCGCCAGACAAAGCCAGTTCAGTCAGTCGCGCTCTGCCAGGCACTGGCTGCAAGCGCAGGTCAATCCCGACCGAGCGCCATGCCCTGCGCAGCGATTCGGCGATTTCTGGCAATTGTCCGCTCGGTGGCACCACCATGCCTAAGGTCAAAGCGCCGCCATCGCGCTCGACAAAGCCATCGCCATCGTTATCAGCGAAACCCGCGGCGGCGATCAATTCTTTGGCAGCGGAGGGGTCATAGGCAAAGCGGTTGACATAACCCGTGTGTGAATAGCCCGTGCTCGCGCTGAGTGGCGACCAGGCGATTTGCGAATAATTGAGTGTAACTTGCTCGCTGATGGCGGCGCGGTCGGTGGCCAGCAGCAAGGCGCGCCGCAAATCCCCATTATCCAGCGGCGGGCGGGCAGTATTGATGAGCAGGCTTGATGCCAGCGCCGGTATCTGCGTCGGCAATACCTGCACAGTGCTGTTGCCGACGATAGTCTGCGCATCGGCTGGCGAAATATCAGCGAGGACATCCAGTGAATCCGCCAGTTGCCTCAGGACATCGCCCGTCGATCGACTGCCCAGCGCGAACTCCACCCGTTGAATCTCGTCGCCGGCCAGCGGCGCATAGACGGACGGGTTGACGCGGTAGCCGGCAAAGCGGCGCAGCGCCACTGCCTCGCCAGGTTGGTATTTTTCCAATACGAAAGGCCCCGTGCCGGCTTGATGAAACTGATAACGCAGCCGACCATAATCATCCAAAGCGCGCGGACTGGCGATGCCCAGCCACGGTTGCGCCAAGCCATCCAGCAACGCCGGGTAGGCAGTGGCGAGATGCAGCCGCAGGGTATAATCATCGACAATTTCGTATTGGCGCAAGGGTCCCAACAGCTCTCTGGCGCGGGAAGCCCCCTGCTCCGGGTCATAAATTCGCTCGAAGTTCCGCGCGACAGCCGCCGCATTAAAGGGTGCGCCGTCGTGAAAAAGCACATCCCGCCGCAGCAAGAAGGTATAGACCGCGCCATCATCCGAAACAGCCCAGCTACTCGCCAAGCCCGGCACAAACTGCTGGCTGATGTTGTCGCGGTAGACCAAGCTGTCATAGATTTGTCGGAAAATCATACCGGCTTCGGGCAGGTCGGCGCTGTGTGGGTCGAGCACAGCAAAGTCAGCCGATAGTCCATAGCGCAGGCAACGCGGGTCGGCTTCGCAAGCGGTCTCCGTCCGCCACGCGCCACAGCCAACCAGCAGCAGGCAGAGCAGCAGCCCCGCGCCTAGTCGCGCCAAGCGCAGTCGCTTCCTCGTGGTGGTGTCCTTGGCAGCCTGCGTTCCTGGATAGCTCATTCATCCATTATAATGGGTGTTGTTGGCGGCGCTCATTTGACGAGGAGAGAAAGGTTTGCGGGCAACACGGGCAATCGCGGTTTCGCCAGAGGTCGAAACCATCGATGTGCTGCCGGTCTGGCAGCGGATAGCCCTGCAACTGGGGGTTCTGGCTGTGGTTGCGCTGGGGGTTGTGCTGGCGAGCGAGCTGCTGGCGCTGGAAACTGAGGGTGTGGTTCGGCGCGCGCTGTCACTGGCGCTGGTGCCTTTGCCGCTGCTGTTGTGGCTGCTGTTTTCCGCCTTGCCAGAGAGCCGTTTCGCTCGTCCGCGGCGCAGCTTGATTGGCGTGGCGGTTTTGAGCGGCTTGTGCGCATCAACATTTGGCTTGCCGCTGATTGAAGATTTCTTTCAAATTGGGCAATGGCTGCCATTGAGGTCGGTTTTTCAGCGTATCGTTGGTTATACGGTCACAGTCGGCATCGTCGATGTCGGCATCAAGTTTATGGTCTTGCGATTTCTGGCGCTGCCAAATGCCTTGCGCGAGCGCAGTGACGTGGTCGCCTACGCCATGGCGGCGGCGGTAGGCTACAGCTTTTATTTCAACCTGGTGAGCATCTGGCGGCTTGATCCCGTCTGGGAGCTGGCGGCAATCACGGTGCTTGCCAACACAGTCATCCAATTTGCCTCCAGCATGTCGATGGCTTTGGGCATCGCCGCCAGTTATTTCGCCAACGCCTTCCCCAGCGTGCTGCCGCTTAGCCTGGTCTTCGCTGCCTTCACTACCGGGCTCATCGCCCCGCAGGTGCCCGGGCTGACCAACGGTCCGCTTGGCATCGCCGGCAATGAGACGCGCCCGCTCTTTGGCGTCGCTTTCCTGCTGGCTGCGCTGCTGCTGAGTTTGGCTGGCGCTTATTTCTTGTATAACAATGCGGAGCGGCGTCAACGCGAAACGACGCTGGGACGAGGCAATCGCAGTGGCATTTGAAGCCGTCCGTTCGCCCTTTGCGCAGCCGACGCAGCGACAGCGCTTGTCGCTTTCTTTGAGCTATTTTGTAATCGTCCTCGGCTTGCTGGCTGGCGTCAATCAGCGAGACGGCGCGCTGAACCAGACAGCTGTGTATAGCAATGATGAGGCGGGCATCACGGCGCTGCATCCGGCGCGCTGGCTCTTGGAAGAGACAGGCGATTTCGTCTTTCGTGTGCGGGATATGGCTCATCGCGGCTTTAATACGCAGATTGAGGTCAGCGCGGTCGCCGTCGGCGCGGACAATAGCGCGCGCAATATCTTCGACCAGCTCAGCCTGACGCGCGCTCAGTCGCTGGTCGATTATCATGTGCTCGGCTATGACGAGCTTGTCCTGCCTGATGAGTCCCGCGCCACATCCATGGAGTATTCCTTTGTCGCTCGCGACGCAAGCCCCTTCCTGCAAGGGGTGTCCACCGTCGTCAGCGGCTTGGATATTTTGATCCTGCGGCGCGGCACCGCGGTCATCGTCTCTTTTCGAGCCGACAGCCGCATCTATGACCGCGAATTCTCGACCCTGCGCTGGTTCATCGAGAATCTGGAATTCTAAAATGGTTGCCACGCCGATGCTGAAACGAAGGCTCTGCGCCGTGCTAATCTGCCTGCTGGCTGCCATGAGCGCGCAGGGGCAAACTACGCGCACAGCCGACCTCGACCGTCTCAAGCAGGCGACCGTCTTTTTATATCAGGCGCGCAGCGATGCCAGTGGCTTGAAGGTGCGCTGTATCAGCAGTGGCACCTTGATCAGCGACGATGGCCTCATCATCAGCAGCGCGCACAGCCTCTTGCCCAGCCGCCAATGTGATGGCGATACCATCATCGTGGCTTTGAATGTCGACCTGGACGAGCCGCCCATACCGACCTATCGAGCCGAGATCGCCGGCGCGGCAGCCGGCTTGGATATCGCGCTCTTGCGCATCACCCGGCAGCTTGATAACCGCCCCATCGCCAGCGAGTCCCTGCCCGTGTTGCCCTTTGTGGAGATCGGCGATTCCACAACCACCGCCATCGACGACAATTTGCTGATCCTGGGTTATCCCGAATTGGGCGACCAAGCAGTCGCTGTGGAACGCGGCACCATCACCGCGCTCATCGCCGAGCCGCTGACGGGCGGGCGCTCCTGGTTCAAGACGCGCGCCGAGCTGCCGGGCACGATGAGCGGCGGCGGCGCATACGACACAGCCGGTCGTCTCATCGGCATCCCCACCAATGCGTCTTTGGCTGGCAGCGCCGGCAATTGTCGTTACATCAGCGATACCAATGGCGACAAACTCATCAACAACAACGACAGGTGTGTGCCAATCGGCGACTTCATCAGCGCGATCCGCCCTGTTCACCTCGCGCAGAGCATCATTCGTGGCGCGCGGCTGGGGCTGGATGTCGAAGTGGAATCCGCAGCCGCTGCCCCGTCCCCAGCCCAACAAGCGCCTCGTATTTCGCGCTTATTTTTCGCGCCCTCGGTCGTCGATGGCATGCCCGCCGCTGTGGTTGGCTCGCTGCCATCCAATACCCGCGCCCTGTACCTCTTCTTCGACTATGAAAATATGACCTCCGAGTCGGTTTACGAATTGCGGGTCACGCGCGATGGCATCCCCGATAGCATCTTCAGCTTGCCGCCATTGCGCTGGAGCGGCGGGGAAAGCGGCTTGTGGCATATCGGCGCGCGCGAACAAGCCTGGGCGAATGGCACGTATGAATTCAACCTGCTGATCGATGGCACCAGCGTCAGCAGCCAGCAGATTGTGATTGGCGGCGCGCCGGAAATGCGTCCGCGCTTCAGCAACATCGTCTTTGGCACGTTGGATCGGGATAGCCGCCTGGTGGGCAATGGCTCGATTGTGCCGATCGGTCCTATCGCGTCGGCGCGCTTTCTCTACGCCAATATGAGCGCGGGCAGCCCCTGGTCGGCGATCTGGTATTTTGAAGGCGCGGAAGTCGCGCGCAGCAGCGACGCCTGGGCAGATGACGATTTCGGCTCCAAGTCCATCAGCCTCGCGCCCCAAGGCGGCTTGCTGCCCGGGCAATATCGGCTCGAGCTTTACATAGACGGCGCGCTCGCGGCGACTTCCGACTTCGTCGTGGCGGGCGCGCCCGGCGGACCGTTGCCGCAGATTTTTGACAATTTACGTTTCGTGGCTGCTGCCGACCCGCTGGCGACTCGTCAAGCGCTGACCGCGAGTG
This sequence comes from Chloroflexota bacterium, assembly GCA_009840575.1. Taxonomy (GTDB): domain Bacteria; phylum Chloroflexota; class Anaerolineae; order Aggregatilineales; family Phototrophicaceae; genus UBA6055. Next base: position 12,465 of record VXNO01000175.1, read on the forward strand.
GATTCTCAGGCGCTGCGCCAGCGCTGTATGCCTTGTTTGATTGGCAGCGCATCGCCGCGGGAACGTCTTGGACATTGCGCTGGCTGGTTGATGACCAAAGTTTTTATGAGGGCTCCAGCCCCTGGCAGGGGCCCGAAACGGGGTCAGATTTCACCATCTCGCTGGCAAACCCGCCTGATGGCAAATACACAATCCAACTGCTGATTAACAATTTGCGGCTGGCGGAAGCCGAGGCAATTGTCGGTATCGGGCAGTTGCCCTTGGATCGCTTTGCTGATTTCACGGGCACGGTGCTTTCTGGCACGGTCATAGACGCCGCCACGCAGCGTGGCATCGCCGACCTGACTATCGTACTCATTAGCGAAGACTATGCCGCCAGCGAATTTGTATGGCGAGAAGACCAGATCGTGGCGCTGGCAAGGACCGACCGCCGCGGCCGCTTCCAGTTCGCGCGTCCGCTGGAATTTGATACCTTTTATAGCGTCGTCATCGAAGCGGATGGCTACATCCCGCACGCCGCCGACCAATTTCTCTACGAAGCCGACCAGCCATTCGCCGATATTCGCATAGAAATGGTGCGCGGCAGCTGATGGCGGGCAAGCTGCGCCTCGACAAGCTGCTGGTCGAGCGGCAACTGGCGCTCACCCGCAACAAAGCCGCCGCTATGATCATGGCTGCCGAAGTATCCGTGGACGGGCGCATGGTCGACAAGCCCGGCGCGCAAGTCTCGCCCCAAGCGGAAATCACGGTCAAAGACAAAGCGCGCTATGTCGGGCGGGGCGGCTACAAGCTGGAGGCGGCGCTGGCGGCTTTTCCATTGGTGGCGCGGGGCAAAGCCTGCGCGGATGTCGGCGCGAGCACCGGCGGCTTCACCGATTGCCTGCTGCAGCATGGCGCGGCGCGCGTCTACGCCATTGATGTGGGCAGCGGTATCATCGACTATCGGCTGCGTCAGGATGCGCGTGTGCGCCTGCTGGAAAAAACCAATGCGCGCTACCTGCAATCGCTGGATGAGTTGGTCAGCCTGGCTGTCATCGATGTGTCCTTCATCTCGCTGCGCTTGATACTGCCGGCTGCGCTGCGCTGGCTGGAGGCGGAGGCGGATGTCATCGCGTTGGTCAAACCGCAATTCGAAGCTGGCAAAAGCGACGTCGGCAGGGGCGGCATCGTGCGCGACCTGGCGGCGCATCGGCGCGTGCTGCGCGAGATTGTGTCGTTCGCTCGTGGTCTGAGCTTGATACCAAGCGGCTTGATTCGCTCGCCGATAACTGGCGCGAAAGGCAATGTCGAATACTTGCTGTGGCTGCGCGCGGGCGCGGAGCAAGATTCTGCCGAGCTTGACCCGATTATTTGCGAACTAACCCAGCCTTCAAGCGAGATTCAATAATGGGCGAGTCAGCGCCTCGCCCCTACAGCCATTCCTAGATTTTCGCATTACTTTCTTAATTCTACTTCTGCCCGCCTTGTGGTACAAAGAGTGAGCAAACTCTCCCCGCGAGGCGCAATGGCAATCGACCGCATCCGCAACTTTTGCATCATCGCCCATGTTGACCATGGCAAGAGCACCTTGGCTGACCGCCTGCTGGAATTGACGCGCACCGTCAGCGAACGCGATATGCAAGAGCAGCTCCTGGACAGCATGCAGTTGGAACGCGAGCGCGGCGTAACCATCAAAGCCTCGGCGGTGCGCATGAGCTACCAAGCGCAAGATGGGCTTGGCTATACCATCAACCTCATCGATACGCCCGGGCATGTTGATTTCACCTACGAGGTCAGCCGCGCCCTGCAGGCTTGTGAAGGCGCTGTGCTGGTGGTAGACGCCAGCCAAGGCATCGAAGCGCAGACTCTCTCCAATGTCTACCTGGCGCTGGAGCAAGACCTGGAGATCATCCCGGTCATCAACAAAATCGACTTGCCCGCCGCGCAGCCAGCAGAAATCGCCCGCGAAGTCGAAGAGCTGCTGGGCACGTCAGTCGCGGATATGCCGCTAATTTCCGCCAAGAATGGCATTGGCGTCAGCGAAGTCTTGGAGAAAGTTATCGCTGAAGTGCCTCAGCCGCAGGGCGCTCCCGACCAGGCTTTGCGCGCGCTGGTCTTCGATTCGCATTATGATGCCTACAAAGGCGTGATTGCTTATGTGCGCGTCGTGGATGGGCGCGTGGGCAAGCGTGAACTGTTGCAGCTGTATAGGAGCGGCGCGCGATTCGAGCCGGTTGAAATCGGCGTGTTTGACCCTGTCATGCGCGCGGTGGACGGGTTGGGCGCGGGCGAAGTCGGCTATATCGCCACCGGCTTAAAAACCGTGCAAGAATGCCGAGTCGGCGACACAATCACCCTGGCGAAGGGCGGCGCAAGCACTCCCCTGCCTGGCTACGAGCAAGTCAAACCCATGGTCTTCGCGGGCATCTACCCGACCAGGAACGAAGACTACGCCGATCTGCGCGATGCCTTGGACAAGCTGCAGCTTAATGACGCCTCGCTGGCTTTCCAGCCCGAGACCTCACAAGCGCTCAATTTTGGCTTCCGAGTCGGCTTCTTGGGCTTGTTTCACATGGAGATCATCCAGGAGCGCCTGGAACGCGAATATGACCTGGACATCCTGGCTACCGCGCCCAGCGTCGAGTACCGCGTCTTACAGAAGAATGGCGAGGTCATGCTGGTGGACAGCCCTGCCTTGCTGCCGGACGAGAATGGCATTGAAGAGATCCACGAACCTTGGATGAAGATTCAGATTTATTCGCCGCAGCGCTACATCGGCGCGGTGATGGACCTGGTCATCAAAAAGCGCGGCAGCTACGAGACCACCGAATACCTGGATGCCAAGCGCGTCATCCTGCACTTCGCTATCCCGCTATCGGAGATCATCATTGACTTCTATGACAAGCTGAAGAGCGTTACCCAAGGCTATGCCAGCCTGGACTATCATTTTTCGGAGTATCGCGCTGGCGACCTGGTCAAAGTTGATGTGCTGGTCAACGCCGAGCCGGTGGATGCGCTGGCGATGATCTGTCATCGCGATGACGCCTTTCATCGCGGGCAGCGCTTGGTCAGCCGGCTGAAAGGGCTTATTCCGCGCCAGATGTTTGTCGTGCCTGTACAGGCGGCCATCGGCAAGCGTGTTATTTCGCGCGCCAATGTCAAAGCGCTGCGCAAGGATGTGCTGGCGAAATGCTATGGCGGCGATGTAACGCGCAAACGCAAACTGCTCGAAAGGCAGAAAAAAGGCAAGAAGCGCATGAAGATGATTGGCTCGGTCGAAGTGCCGCAAGAGGCTTTCATGGCGCTGCTCAGCCTGGACGAATAGACCCCGCCTCGGCATTCAACTGCCGCCACAAGTTCGCCAGCCCCCAGCGTGAAATCCATTCCCGCGCCAGGCTGCTGCGCGCGCCGAAGCCATAAGCGCGATACCGTAGCGATTTTTGCGTGGCGACGGCGACGGCGCTGCCCTGTTCAATATCCGGGCTTTCATCCAGTTCGGGCTGGCACAGGACGACGATGCTGGCGGCGGCATTCAATTCCTGGCGGCTGCGCTGGGCGATTTCCACCGCCAGCTCAGCCAAGCTCATGTTCCTGCCATCTTCAGGCAAGGTTGCATATAGGTCGAGCGGACTGTCAAGTTGCTGCAAGCTCAGGCGGTTGTTGGCGCTTTTCCAGCTCGCGCTGATGACGCCAGGCAAACCCGCTTCCAGGACATGTACCAAGCCGCCCCGCCGCGCCAACTGTTGCCAGACGACTGCTTCCAGCGTGTCATCATCGCTGCCAAAGATATGCTCACCAATGCGCGCTTGCAGCCGGGCTTGCATATCGTCCAGCAGCCTGTGAGCGGCGTCGCGGTTTTGCGCTTTGGCGGTGATGCGCACATCCACGCAGCCGTGATGCGCCGCCAAGCCCACGCTGGGGTTGCGCTCGGAGAGCAGTTCCGCGCCGATCTGGTCATCCAGCGCGCTTTCGCCGATGCCAGCGGTGCGCAGGATGCGCGCCAGAATCACGCCCAGTTGATACTTCCGCAGCAGCCAAGGCACGACCGATTCGCGCATCAGGTACTTCATTTCGCGCGGGACGCCGGGCAGGCTGATGACAACCCCCCGTGCCGATTCGACGATGAAAGACGGCGCTGTGCCAACCGGGTTTTCGATTAATATGGCGGCTTCTGGCAACCAGGCTTGCTGGCGGTTGTTGGCGGTCATGGCGCTGCCAAAGCCACGAAAGCGCTCGGCGATGCCATCATAAAGCGACTGATGGAAGACCAGCGGCGCGCCAACCGCGTCAGCCACCGCCTGCCGGGTCATATCATCGACCGTGGGGCCCAAGCCGCCAGTGGTAATGACGATATCGGCGCGGTCCAAAGCCTCGGCAATGGCAGTGGAGATGCGCTGCAAATTGTCACCCACAGTCGTCATCAAAAACAGATTGACGCCGATATCGCGCAGTTGACGAGCCAGATAGACGGAGTTGGTATCGGTGATTTCGCCCAGCAGCAATTCTGTGCCGATGGCGATAAGCTCTGCATTAGGGTTATCAGGCATGTGTGCCTCTGCCTATGGCGGATGAAGCGCGTATCCAAGGTCAAGCGGAATCAATTTTTATGAATCTGTTGCATTATCAGAAAAGCGCATTATACTCTCAAGTGTAAGTTTATCGCGCTGTCAAGTGCGGCATTTGTGCAGTTTGAACAAAGTTTGCAAATCGGATTATCAAACGGAGGGTCTTGTGGCTGGCGTTACTTTCAATCATGTATCGAAGGATTTCGGTGATACGCGGGTCGTTTCGGACTTGAATATCGAAGTGCAGGATAAGGAATTTCTGGTATTTGTCGGTCCCTCGGGCTGCGGCAAATCCACTAGCTTGCGTATGCTCGCCGGTCTGGAAGAGATCACCGAGGGCGAGATATTGATCGGCGACCGCGTCGTCAACAATGTCGCGCCTAAAGATCGCGATGTGGCGATGGTATTCCAAAGCTATGCGCTCTACCCGCACATGACGGTCTACGACAACATGGCTTTTGGTTTGAAGCTGCGCAAGACGCCAAAGAAAGTCATCGACGAGCGCGTTACCGAAGCCGCCAACGAGCTAGGCATCGGCCACTTGCTGGACAGGCGCCCGCGTCAGCTTTCGGGCGGTCAGCGCCAACGTGTGGCGGTGGGCCGCGCCATCGTGCGCGAGCCAGCCGTCTTCCTCATGGACGAGCCGCTCTCCAACCTGGATGCCAAGCTGCGCGTGGAAGCCCGTTCTTTCATCAGCCGCCTGCACCAGCGCCTGGAAACCACCTTTATCTATGTTACGCACGACCAGGTCGAGGCGATGACGATGGGGACGCGCATCTGCGTGCTCAACGAAGGCGAATTGCAGCAGATTGATTCACCTTTCAACTTGTATCACAACCCGCACAATGTCTTCGTGGCAGGCTTCATCGGCAGCCCGTCGATGAACTTCTTTGACGCCACCTTGAAAGAAAGCAACGGCAGCATGGTTGTCGATCTGGGCGCGTTCTCGCTGGATGTCCCGGAAGGCAAAGCCGATAGCTTCCGCAGCCATGTCGGCATGGACGTCATCTGTGGCATCCGCCCGGAAGATATCCACGATACCAATTACCTGCCTCAAGGCATCATCCCCGCCAACCTGACCACCAATGTTGAGGTTGTCGAGCAGATGGGCAATGAGGTCATCATCTACCTCGAGACCGGCGGCAAGAACTTCATCGCTCGCACCGACCCGCGCACTGGCGCTTCTGTGGGCCACGAAATGGGCGTTACCTTCAACCTGGACAACATCCACATCTTTGACGCGACCACCGAAGAATCGCTGGCTTACGAATCAAAGCGCAAAGTCGTCGCCTAAGCGCGGCAACACACCGCAAGAAAAAAGAAAGAGCCACTTCTGCGTGGCTCTTTTTTGCGTCTCTCTTCAACGACTAGGTAAGCAGCGGCCGGAATTTGTAGCCGTAGACGATCATGCCGCGCTCGCCATCGGTGGTCAATTTGCGCGTGACCATTTCGACCGGGTCGCCAATCCGCGCTTCGCCAACATAGTCGGTCAGTTGCGCGCAAATCAGTTCGCCGCCTTCCAACTGCACCAGCGCCAGCTGATAAGGGGCTTGCGACTCATATCCGCCCGGCGCTTCGTGGACGACCGTGTAGCTGTATATGATGCCGCGCACAGGCAACGGCGGCGCTGTCATGAGGCGCGTGTCAGCTTGGGCAATTGAACAGGCTTGGCATCGCCCGGCAGCAGGCGCGGCTGCTTGATCCGCGGCGGACTTTGCGGCAGCGCGCGCGCCAGCCGATACCGCAGTTTGTTATTCCGCCAGTACATGGCTACTCGCATCATCGCGCTCCTCACTAGCAAATCGCATTTCTATGCTTACAGAATAAGCCGCGCAGCCTATCAAAAGCTGTCATGAGAGTTTTTGCCACTTGCAGAGGCTATCAGTCCGTGGCGCTGAGGATGTGTGTGGCGACTGTGCTGCCCAGCCCGCCGCTATTTTGGATGAGGGCATGCCTCGCATCCGGCACCTGGTTGTCGCCGGCACCCGCGCGCAGTTGCAGAGCCGCCTCGACCGCTTGATAGATGCCGGTCGCGCCGCTAGGGTTGCCGCGGCTTTTTAATCCACCGAAACTGCTCATCGGCAAGTCGCTGGTCAGGGCGATGCGCTGTCCCTGCTGCCGCGCCCACGTCCAGCCCCGCCCCCGATCGCTGTAGCCCAAGGCTTCCAAAGCCAGCGCCGCCATAATGGTGTGGGAGTCCTGCAATTCCAGCAGGTCAATCTGCTGTTGTTCCAGCCCGGCTTGCCGCAGCGCGACTTTGGCGGACCGGCTCACTGCCTTCAGATACAATAGATCGGCGCGGTCTTGCAGCATCAGGCTGTCATTGGCGGTTGCGCTGCCGCGGATATGCACGGGGCGCGCCTGGGAGCTGCCTGCCGTATTGGCGCTGCTTAGCACAAGAGCCGCCGCGCCATCAGCATCCGGCGCGCTGTCGAAGAGGCTGACCGGGTCAGCCAGCATGGGCGCTCTTTCGAATGCGCCCGGGCGCAGTTGATTGCGGTACATCGCCAGCGGATTGCGCGAGCCGTTGCGATGAGCGTTAATGCTGAAGCCAGCGAAATCCGCCAGCTCGACATTATTTTCGTGCATATAGCGCCGCATCAAGAGCGCCGCCAGCGTCGTCTGCGTCGCGCCGTTGACTGTCTCGAAGTCGGCGTCCAGGCTGGTATTCCGCGCAGCCAATTGCGCCGCGCCGACGATATCGGTCGACTTTTCCACGCCGATGACCAAAACAGTCGACAGCATGCCCGATAAAATTGCCAGACAGCCGGCACGCAGCGCTACGCCACCGGCGGCATCGCCAGCTTCGCAGCGCCAGGCTTCCGCGCCAGACAAGCCCAGCCGCCCGGCGATGAGGCTGCCCAGCTGGGTCTGCTGGTTGAAGGTCGCGCCATAGGCATTGCCGACGATGACCGCGTCCGCGCTGTCCAAGCCGGCATCGTCGAGCGCCAGTCGCCCCGCTTCTTCCGCCAGCTCGCCGATGCTGAGCGACCAATGTTCGCCGACCGCCAGCATGCCCGCGCCGATGATTGATACAGCTTTCATCCGCTATTCCTTGAGTTTTCCGCGAAAACGGACATAAGTGGCATAGTCGATCTTTGTGCGGCGGGCGATGTAGTCCGCAGTCCGCGCCCGTTGGCTGGGCAGGTCTTTAATTCGCTCTGTTACGCGCATGTCGAAGGCGTCTGAGCCAGCGCCACTGCCGTAACTGACCATCAAAATGCGCGCGCCCGGCTCGACAATATCTAGGATGGCGGTCAAGCCCAACATGCAAGAGCCAGAATACACATTGCCGATAGAATCAGCCAGCAAACCCGGGCCGATTTGTTCTGGCGTAAACCCCAACTGTTTAGCCGCCCGCGCCGGGAACTTGACATTGGGTTGGTGAAACACGGCGTAATCATAATCGCTGGCTTGCGCGCCCATCCGCTCCATCAGCATCGAGGCGGCTGCCAAGGTATGCGCGAAATAAGCCGGCTCGCCAGTGAAGCGGTCGCCATGGCTAGGGTAGACCTGCCCCGCGCGCCGCCAAAAGTCGGGCGTATCCGTAACATAACTGGTACTGCCTTGGTAGACAGCCAGGCTCTCTGCGGCGGGACCCAAGACAAAGGCCGCGCCGCCACAGCCCGCCGTGTATTCGAGCGCATCGCCCGGGCGTCCCTGCGCCGTATCCATACCGATGCTGAGCGTATAGCGCGCCATGCCGCTGCCGACCACGCCGATGGAGGCTTGCACGGCTTCTGTGCCGGCTTTGCAGGCGAATTCCCAGTCCGCCGCCAGGACATTGGGAGAAGCGCCGATGCTTTCGGCGACGATGGTGCTGGTCGGTTTAACGGCGTAGGGATGGCTTTCGCTGCCCACCCAGACCGCGCGCATCTGTTGCGGGTCAACCCCGGCGCAATAGACGGCATTGCGCGCCGCCTCGATGGACATGGTTACGACATCTTCGTCCAAGCCGGCCACGGCTTTTTCGCGCACGGGGGATGCGCCGCCGCCAGCCCAGACGCGCGCGATCTCTGCGCCGGGCAGGCGATAACGGGGGATGTACGCGCCATATCCGACGATGCCCACCGCGCGCTCGGCTTGCAGCAAGAAGCTGCCCTTGCTTGTCATGGATTGCGTTTGCCTCCCGCCGTGAGTTCTTTTGCCCGTTCCAGTCGGATATTGCCTTCGTCAATCAACTGCCGCGCCACTTGCATGACTTCTTCGCCAGTTGCGCCCGCCGCCAGCGCCAGTTGCCGCGCGTGCATACGCATGTGTCCGCTCTGGATGCCATCGGTGGCCAATGCCCGCAGCGCCGCGAAGTTCTGCGCCAAGCCGACCGCCGCCGCTACTTCCGCCAGGCCCCGCGCCGATTCAACGCCCAATAGCCGCAGCGCGATTTTGGCGGCTGGATGCGCTCGCGTTGCGCCGCCGACGATCCCCAGCGCCAGCGGCAGCGCAATCTCGCCATGCAGGTCGCCGCTATCGTCCCGCCACCAGCGCGTCAGGCTGGTATAGCGCCCATCCCGCGCGGCATAGGCATGAGCGCCTGCTTCGACAGCGCGCCAGTCATTGCCAGTCGCCAAAACGACCGCGTCTATGCCGTTCATGATGCCCTTGTTGTGCGTGGCCGCGCGGTAGGCATCACATTCAGCAAATGCGCCCGCTTCAATAATGGCGCTGAGGACTTGCGCGCCGCTTGCGGATTTAGTCGCCAGCGACTTGGCTGGGATGACGCCGCGAGCAGTCGCCATGCGCCGGTCGCTGAGGTTGCTCAAAATGCGCAGGTTGACGCGACCGCCAGTAATGCGCTCTACCAGCGGCGCAATATGTTCCAGCGCGCTATTAATAGCGTTGGCGCCCATGGCGTCGCGGCAATCAAAGAGCAGGTGCAAGACCAACATATCGCCGACTGGGCTGCCGCGAAAATGTCGATATTCCAGCCCGATTGCGCCGCCGCCCCGCGCCAGGATGCTGCCCGCCCGGGCATTGGCAGCCGCCAGGATGTCAGCTTGCTGCGCGCGCAGCTTGTCTTCCGCAGCGCGCGGTTCAGCCAGGTCGAGCAATTGAATCTGCCCGATCATCACTGGCGGGTCGCTGCTTGTCTGGAAGCCGCCGCCTTCGCGAAATAACTTGGCGGCATAGCTGCAAGCCGCCACCACTGACGGCTCTTCAATGACCATAGGCACCAGATAATCGCGCCCGTTGATGGTGAAGTTGGTCGCTACCGCGAAGGGCAAGCTGAAGCGCCCGATGACATTTTCAATCACCTGCTCCGCCTGCCCCATCGATAGCCCGCCCGCGGCGACTATGCCTATGTCGGCGCTGCCCAAGCCAGCCCAATCGGCGGCGATGGCTTGACGTTGGGCGAGCGGTAGTCGATAGTATCCGGGCAAGGCGGAGGATTGATTATCGCGCATACAGTCAAGCTAGCGGCAGGCAGCTTGCAAAATCTATCAGCGCGGGAGAATCGCCTATCATTTGCTAGCGAACTGGGTCGGAGGGATACGAAGAACCCGCCCGGCAGCGGATTCCCACTTGTTTTCTGCTTGTGGCTCAATCGGGCAGGATGCGCGTATCCATAAAGGCATCCAGCCAGATGACGAAAACGAAGCCGATGGGCACGGCGGTGAAGAGGAAATAGATCATGCCATATTCTTCCAGGGAGACGCCTTGCGGTACCTGGATCGCGCCACCGAAGATCACCAGCAGCGGCAGCATGTCGAAGCCGACTGTGATGATGCCATAGCCAACCAGCAAGCCCAGCGCCATCGAAACCACCCAAACGATCAGCCTGCGTATCGTCAAACTCGACATGACCTGCTCCGTGTATTCGTTTTGCGCAACAAGAAAATTGTACATCATTGCGCAGCGTTTTGCAAGTGGCGCTTGGCGTGATTCGCCCAGGAAAGCCAAGTCTGCATTGTGCTAGCGCGCGCCTGCTGATAGACTGCTGCGATACGCATTGGTCAACGCTCCAGGGGGATGACCTTGGCCGACCTATTCGACAAGCTATCGACATTCACCTTGGCAAAAGAGGCGATGGAGATGGGCATCTATCCCTTCTTCCGCGCCTTGAGCAACTCCGAAGGCACGACAGCGACCTTCGAAGGCAAAGATGTCGTCATGCTGGGCTCCAACAATTATCTCGGCTTGACGACCGACGAGCGCGTTCAGAATGCCGCTATTGAAGCGACGCGGCGTTTTGGAACCAGCGTTACTGGCTCGCGTTTTTTGAATGGCACCCTGGAATTGCACCTGGAAGCCGATCGGCGGCTGGCTGCGTTTGTTGGCAAAGAGGCGGCGCTGGTCTTCTCGACCGGCTATCAGACAAACCTGGGCACAGTCTCGGCGCTGCTCGGGAAGAACGATGTGGTCATCCTGGACAAAGACGCGCATGCCAGTCTGGTGGATGGCGTGGCCATGTCGCGCGGGCAGATGAAACGTTTCAAGCACAACGACCTGGACGACCTGGAACGGGTGCTAGGCCGCGTGCCTGAGGAAGCCGGCAGCCTGGTCATCGTCGATGGTGTCTATAGCATGGGCGGAGATTTCGCGCGTCTGCCGGAGATCGTGGCGATTTGCCAGCAGTATGGCGCGCGTCTGCTGGTGGATGATGCGCATGGCATCGGTATGGCTGGCGGCGGACGCGGCACTTCCGCGCATTTCGGCTTGACAGACCAGGTCGACTTGATCATGGGCACATTCAGCAAGAGTTTCGCCTCCATCGGCGGGTTCATCGCTGGCAGCGCCGATGTGATTCATTATGTGCAGCACCATGCGCGCTCGTTGATCTTCTCGGCGGCATTGCCTGCGCCCAACCTGGCTGCCGTGCTGGCGGCGCTGGATATCATCGAGAACGAGCCGGAGCATGTGCAGAAGGTGTGGAAGAATGCCGACTACATGCGTCAAGGCTTAAAGACCTTGGGCTACGATACCTTCAATAGCGAAACGCCGATTATCCCGGTCAAAATCGGCGAGCAGTTCCGCACCGGCTTGGCCTGGCTGGCGCTGATCCAAGAAGGCGTCTACACCAACCCGGTCGTGCCGCCCGCCACGCCACCCAACCAGGCGCTGCTGCGGACGAGTTATATCGCCACGCACCAACAGCATCACCTGGATCGCGCTTTGGTCGCGTTTGAGACGGTGGGGCGCAACCTGGACCTTATCCCCGGATAAGCAGCTCGCCCGCGCCAGCCACTACTTCCCCCAGCTCAAAGGCGGTCTCGCCGCTCGTCAGCAGGTCAGCCAGCAGCGCATCCGCGGCATCGGCAGCGACCGCCACCAACAAGCCGCCCGAAGTCTGCGGGTCATAGAGCAGCGCCTCTTGATGAGCTGGCATGTCGGTTTCCGGCTTAACCCACTGTCCATAATAGTCGGCATTGCGCTGCAAGCCGCCGGGGAAGATGCCCTGCCGCGCGTAGCCCAGCGCCCCCGGCAGCGCGCGCAGCCTGTCGATGTCGATGGCGAAGTCGACGCTGCCCAGCCGCGCCATTTCCAGCCCGTGTCCAGCTAGCCCAAAGCCGGTGATGTCGGTCATGGCGTGGACATCGTGCCGTTGGGCGAGCTCGGCGGCATGGCGATTCAACCGCGCCATCGACTGCACAGCCGCTGCCAGATGCTCGCCTTCGACAAGGTCGCGTTTGTGCGCCGTGGTGACGATGCCTGTGCCTAAAGCCTTGCTCAATAGCAGTCGATCGCCGACTTGCGCGCCGGATTTGCGGATGATGCGCTGGGGCGATACGACACCCGTCACTGACAAGCCGTATTTTGGCTCGGCATCAGTTATGGAATGACCGCCAGCGATGACCGCGCCCGCCTCTTTGACCTTGTCCGCCCCGCCCCGCAAGATCTCCGTCAAAATGCCTTTGTCGAGGTCATCGGGGAAAGCCACCAGGTTGATGGCCAACAAGGGCTGCCCGCCCATCGCATAGACATCGCTGAGGGCATTGGCGGCTGCGATTGCGCCAAAAGCGTAAGGCTCGTCCACCACTGGCGGGAAGAAATCAGTGGTCGAGATGATGGCGCGCTCGGCATCCAGTTGATAGACGGCGGCATCATCCGGCTCGCTCAAGCCGACCAAAATCTGCGGATAGTTTGACTGCGGGAAAATCTGGCTGAGTGGGCGCAGCACCTGCGCCAGTTCGCTCGGGCTGAGCTTCGCGGCTCAACCAGCGCAATTCGCCAGCGAAGTCAGACGGATAGTGGACTGCGGCATGGATAGACTCCTTCTACCAAAAAGCCCACCGTATGGCGGGCTTTGTTCACCAGTCGGGGTACCCGGATTCGAACCGGGGACCTCTTACACCCCATGCAAGCGCGCTA
>VXNO01000114.1 GCA_009840575.1 Chloroflexota bacterium
GACGATGTGGGAGAGTATGCCGCCGCCAACGCTCTGTAACACTGCTGCGCTGTTTGATTCACCCCTCCAGCCCATTTGCGATAGCAGCCGGCGCTGGAAGTACTATCCTTTGGCTTATTCCTCAATCATCCTATAAAATCGGCACATGCTAGCGTCCGCCAGACATCCCGTTGCTTCCCGCCTCGCCAAGTTGCTGCCCGAGCTTGTCGCGCTCGCCTGCATCTGCTTTGTTTATACAAATGGGCTATCCAGCCTGAAGACCTCGCCCGCTTATGTCGGCGACGACATGGAGACGCTCAATCATATTCATCCACTGAACTTGAGCAAAACCTATGACTTGCTCGAAACTGTGCGCATCGTCGCCTGGCAGAGCATGGAACATGCGCCACTCTATTATGTCGCGCTGAACATCTGGCAGGGCGCGGCTGGCTACGACCTGCTCACAGCCCGGCTGCTTTCGGTCTATTTCGCTGTGCTGGCAGTCGCAGCCGCCTGGCAAGTTGGGCGCTTGAGCGGGTCCCGCGAGCTGGCTTGTGGCGCGGCGATCGCTTTAGCCTGCTCGGCCTTTTTCCTGCATTATGCCCATGTCACGCGTATGTACACGCTGAACGCGCTGCTGGCCGCATGGCTGATGTGGTCTTATTGGCGAGTGGCAGTCGCGCGCCGACGCCCGCCACTTTGGCGCTGGCTTTCGCTATTTTTGGCGACCGCGATAATCATCTATGTGCATTATTTCGGCTTCCTGCTCATCGCGGCGATTGGCGGCTACCACCTGCTATATGCGCGCAAAGACCGGCGCTGGCTGGCTGTATCGCTGGTCATGGTCGCGGGATGCCTGACCTTTATCGGCTGGCTGCCCATCGCCCTGCGTGGATTCGGCAGAAGCCGTGATGCACTGCTGGCGGCGCACATGAACCTCGGCGAGGCGCTGCAGGCCATCCTGTCCCTGTCCGCCAATGGGCTGTGGGTCCTGCCTGTGATAGCCTTTGCCGCGGCGCTGCTGTTTCGCCGGCGATTGCAGCGAGGCGAGAAGTTTTTGCTGTTTATCGCCCTCGCCATGCTGGCTGAGTTCTTGTTGCTCAATGAAATTGTGCCCATCCTGGTCGACCATCGTATGCGCTACACCACAATTTTGCTGCTGCCATTTTTATGCGCGCTGCCAGTTGGGCTGCGGCATCTGCCCGGCTGGCGCGGATTGCGCTGGCTGTTTGTCACGCTGGCTTTCGCGTCATCCTTTGCCTGGGCAGGCAGCGAAGACCTCTTCCGCTACACAGGTCTGCGCCATAGCCAAGCCGACCGCAAGACGCATGTGCAGGAATTCATCTATGCCGCCGATCGCTTCCCTGGCAGTGGGCATCTCATCCTCAGCCTGGGCGAGCGGGCGCGCTGGACGGAAAATGGCCACCCCCTCTGGTATCGCGCGCAGCTGCAGCAACGTGGTTATGCCGACCTCGCTTTCATCGGCTACGCTGATGGGCAACTTTGGGTCAACAATGGCAACGACCGTTTTTCTACGCTGGAAGGCATCGTTGAAAACGCGCTGGGCGCTTGGGTCATCCACAATCCCGCCGCCGTCGACCTGCGCTCACTTGTCTACTACCGCGACTGGTTCAGCCAGCATTACCGCTCTTGCGGCGACTGGCTGGAGAAGCCCAAAGCCAACATCGCCTTCTACTTGCAGCGCGCGATCCCCTGCCAGTTAATTACGGATGACCAGCCCTTCGCCATCGCATACGATAATGGCGCGTTGCTCGGCAATGCCCTGGTCGAACAGACCGCAACCGAGCTGACGGTCTTCCTGTGGTGGCATAATGCTAGCAAAAGGCCAGGCAACTACACTTTGCAGCTTATTGACACTGCGGGCGAGGCGCTGGCAGAGACTTCCGCGCCCATTGCCGCCGACCCGCTGGATATCAGCCGACTGGAGCTGACCGACCTGCCAGCGGGCGACTATGCGCTCCGCTTGACTGTGCAAGATGCGGAAACAGGCGCTGCGCAGCCCGGCCAGTTGCTATCAGCCGGGCGACGCTTTGAAAGCGAAGTCACGCTATACAATTTTTCGCTGGACAATTGAAGCAGGGCAGGGGACTCAGCTTGCGCAGGGCTGGATTGTCGCCTACACTGCCGCCATCATGCTGCCCTCCGCGCTCGCCGCCAGCCTGAATAAACGCGCCGCCACTCCCCGCGTTATCGTGTTCCTATGCGTGGCTCTTGTCTACCTATTCGGCATCAGCTCACTGAAGAGCGCCCCCGTTTCTTTCGACGAAATCGAGACGCTCAAACACACCATCACGCGCTGGGCGGAATACACCTATACCATCCCCGAGACCATCCACAGCGTATCGCAGCGCAGTGTCGAGCATGGACCGCTGTACTTCGTCCTATTAAATATCTGGCAGCGGCTGGCTGGCTACGATTTGTTCATCTCGCGGTTGCTGTCGGTGTTCTTCGCCATGCTGGTGGTTGCGGCGCTATTTCGTTTGGCGGGCTTGACGCATAATCGCGAGGTCGCCTGCGCGGCTGTCGTCGCCATCGCTGGCTTGGCTTACTTCAATTATTACGCCCATGTAACCCGCTTTTATGCCCTGCTGCTGTTGATGAGCTGCTGGCTGCTGTGGTCTTATTGGCGCGTGATCTCGGCGGCTGGCTCTGTGAGTAGGCGGCGCTGGCTGTCGCTCTTCGCTGCGACCGCTTTAATCGTCTATGTGAATTACTTCGGCTTCATCATCATCGCGGCGCTGGGCTGCTATCACCTGCTATTCGCGCCCAAAGACCGCCGCTGGCTGCTCGTCTCGGCGCTGGTGCCATGCGCCTGCCTGTTATTTGCGGCTTGGCTGCCGGTGGCGCTGCGTGGCTTCGAACGTAGCCAGGATGCGCTGGATGCCTCGCGCCTTTCGCTCTTGGAAGCGCTGGATGCCATTTTATCCATCTATGCCAATGGGATATGGCTGCTGCCTTTGCTGGCGATTGCGGCGCTGCTCTGGCGCAGAAAGCGCAGTGGCGCGGAGACTTATTTGCTTTTCTTGACCGGCGCGATTCTGCTGCTGCTCTTCGTCATGAACGAAGCGACGACGATTATGGTGGCGCGGCGCATGCGTTATACCATCATCTTGACCGTGCCTTTCTGCTGCTTTCTTGCCATCGGCTTGACGCGGCTGCCCGCCTGGGGCTGGCTGCGCTATTCGCTGCTGGCTGTGTGGCTGGTGGCAAGTTTCGCCTATTTCAACTCCGAAGACTTCCTGGTCTATACCAACCGTCGGGAAATCGACCATGACCAAGTCCCGCATTATCAAGAGTTTCTCTACGAGCGTGATTCGCTGCCGGGCAGTCAGTTGCCCATCTTGAGCCTGCATAAAAATGCGCTGGTGAACGACTACGAAATTATGGCCTATTATCGGGCGCGCCTGCCAGAGTGGGCGGATGTGGTTCATGCAGGCGAAAATGCGCCGGGGCAGCTTATTTTCCAAAGCAAGACGTTGCCATTCCGCACCCGGCAAGCCTTCGTCGACAACGCCAAGGGGCTTTGGCTGCTGCACAATCCGCAATTGACCGATTTGTCGACTCTGGAAACTTATCGAGACTGGCTCAGCCAGCATTATCGCTCTTGTGGCAACTGGTTGGAGAAGCCGGCGGCAGTCATCAGCTTCTACCTCAAGCTGGAAGTCCCTTGCCAACTGGTCGTGGCTGCTCAACCCCTTGCGGTTGACTACGACAATGGCACGCGGCTGGGCAATATCGAATATGCGCAGGCAGACGATGCGCTGACTGTCTACCTGTGGTGGCAGCGCACAATCGACAAGCGGTACAGCTATAGCTTGCAGCTATTTTCTGACGCGGGTGATAAAGTGGCGCAAGTCGATGCGGTGATTGCCGATGACCCGCTGGATACCAGCCAACTGGATATCGCTGGCCTGCCAGCCGGCGATTATGCGCTCAAGCTGATCGTCTACGATTTTGAGACTCTCGCCAGCCAGGCAGGCGCTGTCGAGGCGGATGGACGGCGCTTTGACCGCGAAGTGACGGCGCATACAGTCACGCTCACGCTAGGCGCATGAGACGCTGCAACCTTGTCGCTTTACCCTGCCTGCACTAAGCTTGCGCTCGCCCCCGCGAATCCTGGAGAGTGTTCCATGCCCTACGCCGCCCGCTGCTTGCTGTCCCTGCTGCTAGCCGTCTGGGTTTTGCCCGCGCTGGCTGCGGATGACGGCGATGACTTCCCCGCCGCTGACATTCAAAACGACGAAGGCGGACCCACCGTCATCAGCGGGCAACTGCATTACAGCAACGCGCTTTTCACCAGTGGCGTGGCGGAACCCTTGATACTTCTCGAAGACCAAGCCGGCTTCATCGACCGCGACTATGATTATGTCTTCCCGCGTGAATCGCAGGCGCTAGGACATCTGACCTCGGACTTCTTCACCTCGCCAGTTGATTACACCCTGTCGCTACCGCTGGCACCGGCCGGGGCGCTGCGCGATGTCGATAACGACGACCGGGCGGACAGCGGCCTCATGGTCTTTTCCATCGCTTTTTGGGCGAATATCTTCGGCGATACGTTGTTGGAAGAGCGCGATGTCTATGGTGGCGGCTGGTCGACCGGTTACGCGTCGGTGCGCGCCAGCATTGAACCAGACAGTCGCCATGAAATCATCGGCGGGCAGTTCATCATCTACGCGCCAGAAGCGGGGCAGGGCTTCCCGGCTGGCTTTGGCGAGGATGGCTTGCTATTCACCGCTGACGACCCAATCGTAACCGTGCCAGCCGGCTACACCACCGTGACTATGGACAGCCAGCCTTTCACATTCGACCGCAGCGCCCGCCCGGTGATCGACCTGCTCGAGCCAGAAACCGCCGCCATTCACGACTTTTCCGAGCTGAGTTACAGCGAAGCCTTCGCCGCTATGGTCGATCTATTCCGCCGCGAATATGCTTTTACTGAGCTATACGCGCTGGATTGGCAGCAACTGGAAGCCGAATATGCGCCGCGCTTCTTCGCTGCCGAGACGGCTGAGGACCCGGTAGACGCCTATGCCCTGGCGCTGCGTGATTTCATCTGGCAGATCCCGGACGGGCATGTCTCCATGCCACTGACGCTGCTCAGCGAGTATTTCCATGAAGACACCGCCGGCGGCTTGGGCATCGCGCTGGCGCAGTTGGATGACGGGCGCACCGTCGTCAGCTACCTGCTGGAGGGTGGCCCCGCGCATGAAGCCGGGATGGAACTGGGCGCGGAGATTTTAACCTGGGATGGCGGCGCTGTGGAAGAAGCCATGCAGCGCGAATTCGTCTGGGCGCATACGGCATTGAGCACGGAGCACAGCCTGCGCTTGCAGCAACTGCGCTATATCACCCGCTTCCCACTGGGCAGTGAAGTCGATATCACCTTCCAAAACCCCGAAAACGACGCCGAGCAATCTGTGAGCCTGTCGGTCATCAGCGAGCGCGCCAGCTTCTCCCACTCGTCTTTCCTGGCCGGCGTCGACGGCGATGAATTGCCAATCGAACATCGCGTTCTGCCCAGCGGCTATGGCTATGTCGCCATCTACGATTTCAGCGACAACGAACGGCTCATCGTGCAGCTCTGGGAGCGCATGATTGAGACATTCCTGGAAGAAGATGTGCCCGGCATCATCATCGACCTGCGCTACAACGGCGGCGGCAGCGGCTACCTGGCTGACCAGTTGGGCGCGTACTTCTTCCAGGAAGAGCACATCCTGGGCTATTCCAGCCGCTACAATGAATCAACAGGCGAGTTCTATCTGGGTCCGCGCTCCGAAGACCGTTTCATCCTGCCGCCCGAGGAGCAACGTTACGATGGCGAATTGGCGGTGATTATCGCGCCCGGCTGTTACAGTGCCTGCGAACTCTTCGCCTATAACCTGACCACGGACGAGCGCGCAGCCATCGTCGGGCATTATCCCAGCGGTGGCTTGGGCGGCGCAGTCGATGATTTCCTGATGCCCGAAGACACTACCATCCGCTTTACTGTGACGCGCGCGCTGGATGCCGATAAAAATATCCACATCGAAGCCCAAGGCGTCGCGCCGACCGTGCGTGTGCCGGTTACCATGGAGAGCCTCACCAGCAAAGGCGACTTCTTGCTGGGAGCGGCGGAGAAGCACCTGACGGAAGTCATCCAGGGCGAGCTCATCGACGGCGGCGAGCTGTCGCTGGGCATCGGCAGCAGCGAAATCACTGCCACTGGGATGGTCGGTCCCGGGCAAGGGGTGCGCTACCGGATTACTTTGCCCGCCGACCGCAGCGTTGATATCACCCTGCGCGGCGAAGACGCAACGGGCGACACGGTGTTATCACTCTACAGCCGCGATGGGCTGCGCAAATTGAGGGAAAATGACGATGTCGATGAAGACACAATCAGCTCGGCGCTGACCGATCTGGAAGTTGGCGCGCAAGCCGCCCAATTTGTCATCGATGTGCGCGTGAAAGATGTTGCTGAGTCAACGCGCTTCTTTCTGCGCGTGACAGATTCAATTGACGAGGCAGGCGCAGACGCGGCGGCGGACGATTAATCCCACTCGCGCCGGTCGTCGATCTTGTGCGCATTCGGGTCAATTGCATGCACGAACTTGACCTGGTCGATGCGCAGCCGGGCGGCATGTTGCGCCAGCGCAGTCAGCCCCTCCGCGACGCCGTCAGCGGACGCCCCGTCACGCAGCGCCACATGCAGCGTCACTATATCGCGGCTGCCCGCGCGCGTGATGATGGCTTGTAAGTCCTTAATTTGTGGGAAGCGCATGACAGCCGCGCTCAACTGATTGGGGTGCAAAAACATGCCGCGCACCTTGATGGCATCGCCGCTGCGCCCGAATATGCCCAGCAAGCGCTGTGCCTCGCCCGCCCGCTGTGGTGCCAGCGCGCCCAAATCGCCCGTGCCAAAGCGAATCAGCGGGTAGGCTTTGTTGAACGTGGTGGCCACAATCTCGCCGGTTTCACCCGCCGGCAGCGGTTCGCCCGTCTGTGGATCACAGACCTGCAAGTAGATGCTCGGCAAGATGCGGAAGCCGGGCTCGCCCGCGACTGTATAGCCGATGAATCCCAAATCCGCCGTGCCATAGGCGGAGGTCGCGCGCAGCCCATATTCGCCTTCGAGGCGCGCCTGCTGGTTGGCTGTGTATGGCTCCGCCGAAAAGAGCGCTTTCTTCAACGGTACAGCCGCCGCGTCTATGCCCATCTCGGCAGCTTTGTCCAGCAACGTCATCAGGTAGCTGGGCTGCCCGACAAAGCTAGTCGCCCCCAGCGCCATCATGAGCATGATCTGCAGCTCGGTATTGCCGGGTCCGCTGGGAATGACCGTCCCGCCACAGGCGCGAATGGCTTCATCCAGCAAGATGCCGGCTGGCGTCAGATGATACATGAAGGTATTCAAAACGCGGTCGCCGCGCCCGATGCCGATATAACGCAAGGGCGCTAACTGCGCTTCGGGGTTGGCGGGCGGTGGCTGGGGATCATAGATAGGACCCGGCGAAATATAGATGCGCGGTAGGTCGGCGGGGTCGATGGTCAGGAAGCCCCCAAAAGGCGGGTTCTGCTGGTGAATCTCGACTAGGGCGTCTTTTTGTAGCACGGGGATTTTTGCCAGATCATCCGCCCCTTGCACTTCGCCGGGCGCGACCCCCGCCGCGTCCAGCAACTGGCGGATGGCTGGCGCGCCCTGATAACTGTGCTGCACCAGGTCGTGGATTTGCGCGTCGATTGCCGCCATATTCTCTCCCGGTGTTAGCCCAGCCACCGTTTGCGCCGCCGATAATGCTTGACCTCGCGGTAATTCTTGCGTCCGCCGGCTTGGTTTAAGCCCAGATAAAATTCTTTGATATCTTCGTTTTCGCGCAGTTGCTCGGCGGGCCCATCCAGCACGATGCGACCGTCTTCCATAACATAGGCGTAATCCGCCAGTTCCAGCGCGGCGCGGGCATTCTGCTCCACCAGCAGCACCGACATGCCTTCCTGGCGGTTGATCTCGCGGATGATAGCGAATATCTCGTGGACGAGCAGCGGCGCCAAGCCCAGCGACGGCTCGTCCAGCATAAGCAACTGCGGATGCGCCATCATCGCGCGGCCGATGACCAGCATCTGCCCCTCGCCACCGGATAGATAGCCGCTCACCCGCGGAGCCAGCGCGCGCAACTGCGGGAAATAATGGTAGACACGCTCCAGGTCGGCGCGAATATGCCGCCCGCCTTGATACACCATGCCGCCGATGCGCAGATTCTCTTCGACGGTCAAGTGGCGGAAGAGCAGCCGCCCCTCGATGACCTGCACGACGCTGTGGCGCACGACCTCTTCAGCCGGCTCGTTATCCAGGCGCTGGTCGCCCCAGGTGATTTGCCCGCGCGTAACTTCGCCCAGCTCGGCGCGCAGCAAGCCGCTGATGGCTTTTAGTGTGGTGGACTTGCCAGCCCCATTGGGACCCAGCAAAGCTACCACACTGCCCGGGTCAACCTCCAGCGAGATGCCGCGCAGCACCAGGATGACACTGTTGTAGATCACCTCAATGTTGGAGACTGTCAGTGTGCGCGCGGCTTGGGCTGACAATTTTACCCCCTCGGTCCCCCATATCAATGGGGGAAGGCTTCGCTGAGATCTGCTTCCAGTAAGGAGATCTCTGGTAGAATCTCCAAGCTCGTTGAGTTTAGCTCCCCTTCCCTGATGATTCGGGGAAGGGGTAGAAAAAGCGCATGGGAAGCCTGGTATCGGACAAGCCTTCTAGCCGCGCAATTGTGGCACGGGCATGAAGTCGGTCAGCGGCAGGACCAGCGGCACAAACAGGTGTCCGCCAGCGCCATCGGGTATCAGCATGGCATCTTCGGGACCCGTGGCGGGACCAGTCAACGTGGCATTGGCGAACTTCATCACCGCGATGCGATTGTGCGTGGCATCGCGCATGCCTTCGGCGAAGTGATGCTGTATCAAGCCGCCCAGCACCGCATAATCCATCGATTCCACAATTGCTTTGGCATCCGCGCCCGTCATGTCAGCCAGGCTGCCGACCGTGTTGACCGCGCGAATAATCGTCTCGATGATGATATCGACCGAACCCCAGGATAGCAGGTAGGCGATGTTCTGTTCGGCGGGACCGCGTTGATTGGCTGTGAATTGCTGGGTTACGAATTGAATGGCGGGATTCTGAACTTCTGTCCACCACAAGAAGGGCATCGAGCCATACATGCCATCCACCGCCGGCAGCCCATTCGACTTCAAGACGCGCTGCCCCAGCAAGCCGACGCTGGTATCCATCACCCAGTTGACGCCAGCCAGCTTGATATCGTCTTCCATGCCCAGGTCCGCCAAAGTGCCAGCCAGCAAGGCAGGCCCCGAAGCCAGCGAGTTGGTGTAGAGGATGTTCGCGCCTTCATCAATGGCGTTCTGTACCTGCGTCAGGATGTCGGTGTCGGTGGGCAGGAAGAGCTGTGGGTCGGGCAGCACTTCAACGCCCAGCCCTGCGCAATACTCAGCCGAAGCCGGTTCCGTGCCCGCCAAGCCAAATGCGTTGGGCCAAGTTACAAAGCCGATGACCGGGTCGGGGAAAATATCGGGGCTATCCGCGACAAACTGGCAGAAAAAGCCGAACTGGTTGATGTACAGCGGGTTGCTGGCGAAGAGCCAACCAGGCGTCTGACCGTCTTCACCGTACAGGCTCTCAATGGAGCCCGCCGATATGACCGATAAAATCTCGTCTTCCGCCAATTGCTCGCGCAGTAGCTCGCCATCGCTGGAGCTGTAGAGCAGCAGAATATCCAGGTCATCGCCATATTCGCTGGTGAAGCGGTCGTAGGCGCTCTGCGTCGCTTCCAGGTTGCCGCCGGTATCTTCATAGACCTGCGCCAGCTCCGCGCCACAGACGCCGCCATGGCTGTTCCAATAGTCCACGGCGTCACTAATCGCCGAGACGATTGGCTGCGTGATGAAAGCGTAAGGTCCGCTCAGGTCGCCAAAGTGATAAATGTTGATGGTTTCACCCGTGAGGTCGAATTCGCACTCGCTGAGGTCGGACGGGTAGTCGACCATATCTTGCGCCGAGCTCAGCGCCCCGCCAGCCAGCAGAGTCAGCAAAGCCAACAGTGTGAATAGCTTCTTCATGTCTTGTCTCTCCTTGTTTGCCGATTGCCGCTTATTGCAATGGTGTCGCATATTTCTAGCTTATGCCAACTGTGGGCAGGACGCAACTAATAAGCATAAGGGCGCAGCTTCCAGGCGGCTTTGAGTATCTCCCAGCGATGGGCGATGCCGCGCGGCTCTAGCACGAGAAAGAGCATCAGCGCCCCGCCGAACAAGAGCGGATTGATGGCGCTGGTGATGTTGACGACATCGATGAAAGGGAATAGCTGCGGCAGCCAATCGCTCAACAGCGGACGCAGCATCGGGATGAACGCCTCTTGCAACAAACGGATGAAAGTCACGCCAAACAGCGCGCCCAGCGGGAAGCCGGCTCCGCCGATAATCAACATCGCCAGCATCTCAATCGAAACATCCAGCTCGAACATTTGCAGCGACAGGCTGTTGCGCTCGAATGCCAGCAGGCAGCCCGCTACCCCGGCATACACCGAGCTGAGAAAGAAAGCGCGCAGCTTGGTCGCGAAGACATTGATGCCCAGCAGCTCGGCAGCCAGGTCATTGTCGCGCACCGAGATGAAGGCGCGGCCCGTGCGCGTGCGGATGATGTTGCGCGCCAGGAACATCAACAGCGCCGATAGCGGCACAATCAAATAATACATGGCGATATCGCTGGCGAAGCTCAATGCCTTTTTTCGCTGTAGAACCGCTTGCCAGCCATCAGCGCCGTCCTGCGCCACCAGCCGAAGGCCGTAATTGCCGGGCTTGCTGGCGATATAGTCCAGCCCGCTGATTTTGCCATCGTCATCGAGATGCAAGCTGAGATTGACATCGCCATACGGCACGACGTCGCCACTGGGGTTGATGATATCGATGCGCGGCGCTTCGCCAGTATAGTCAGGCAGCCGCACAGCGATCACATCGACGAAGTAGGGGTCGCCCGCCGCGAATGTCAGAGGCGCGTCTTCGCTGAACAGGTCTTCGGCATAGGCGGCGAAGGGTCCAATTATCGGCGCTGGCACGGAGAGCGGTCGCGTGCCGCCAGTCAAGTCTTCCATGGGGTAGCGCAAGACCCAGGGGATGATGAACTGCGCAGCCAGAGTCGCCATCGCCAAATAAAAGCCTTTGACGCGCAGGGATGGCAAGCCGAAGACCAGCCCGACCACGCCCGTCAGCAGCGCGCTGGTTGGCAGCGCCAGCCAAAAGCTGAAGCCCAGCTCGCGAGCCAATATCGCCGAGCCGTATGCGCCCACCGCCATGAATGCGCCATGCCCAAGCGAGACCTGCCCGGTATAGCCGACCAGCAGGTTCAGCCCTTGCACGGCAATCACAAAAATGGCGACGCGCGCCACCAGGCTGACATACTGGTCGCCGAGCCAAGCCCAGCCCAGCGGACTCGATTGCGAAAGCATGGGCAGCAGCAGCAGCGCGACGAAAGCCAGGTTCTTCCACAGCCTGTCGCGCCGACTGCGGTCGATGCGCAGGTCCTGCGCATAGCTAGTATCAAAGACGCCGGCTGGCTTCAGGTTTGCCAAAGTCGCCCCCTAGATTCTTTCAATGCGCTTCTCGCCGAACAAGCCATCGGGACGGATGATCAGCGCCAGCATCAGCACGACATACGGTGCCAGGTTCGTGCCCACCTGCTCGGATGAATTGATCAAGGTACCGAATTGCTCGACGATGCCGATGATGATGCCGCCCAGCAAAGCGCCGCTTATCGATTCCAAGCCGCCCAAGAGCACCGCCGGGAAGACGCGCAGCGCCACATAGCTGATATTCAGCGACAAGCCGACCGCGCCGCCCTGCAAGACGCCGGCGATGCTGGCCAAAAATGCCGCCGTCGCCCAGGTAATCGCCAGGATCACCCGCACGCGCAGCCCCACCGCCTGCGCCAACTGCTGGTCTTCGGAGGTCGCGCGCATCGCCAAACCCACGCTGGTATAACGAAAGAACAAAATGAAGCCGATGAAGGCCAAAATCGCCAGTACAAAGGCGATCACCAGCTCGACGCGGATGATGGCGACCCCACCCAACGCCTCACGAAAGGCATCCAGACGTATCGGCTTGAAGCGGCTGTTGGTAGAGGGGTCGACGAAGATAGGCAGGTTCAGCTCGACAGTCCCCCAGACGAGCTGCGTGATACCATGCAGCACTTCCGCGATAGCCAAGGTCATCAGTACCGCGGTGAAGAGCGGCTGCCCGATTAAAGGGCGGATGGCGAAGCGCTCAACCGCCAGCCCGGTCAAAATTGCGCCGGCTGCCGTGCCTGTCAGCGCGTGCAGCCACTGCCAGTCGCTGCCGCCGATGGTCATCAGCACGGTCAATAGCAAGCTGCCGCCCAGCCAAGTCAACAGATTGCGCCTTTGCAGCAAGGCTCTGTAACCGGCGGTCGTCATGATCATCAACATGGTGGCGGTGGCAAGCAGCAACGCGCCGGGGATAGAAATCTCGCTGACGGTGAAGAAGCTCCAAAAGATCATGCCGCCCACGACCATCATCCAGCCATGCGCGAAGTTGAAGACGCCCGAAGCTTTGTTGATGACCACGATGCCCAGCGCGACCAAGCCATATACGCCACCCACCAGCACTCCCGATATCAAGGTCTGTACGATGCGCGCCGCCTTCTTGCCCGCCAGTTGGTCGCCCAGAAACAGCAGCAGCAACACAGCCCCAGCCAGGCAAAGCGCCCAGGTCAGTTGCTTTGAATATCGATTTCGCCATTCATTCATCCGCGCCTGCCTTTTGCCGTGCTCCCGCCGGGCGAGTCAGCGCCTCGCCCCTACACGATTCTCTGTGTCCTCAGTGCCTCTATGGTGAGATCATACATCCGCCACCTGCAATTCCGTCTCAATCGTGCCCCGGCGTCCGTCGCGGTAGCGCACTTCCGCGCTGATGCGCACTTGTCGCTGCCCGCCATAGATGGCTTCTAACAGTTGCTGATATTTTTCTTGCAAGGCGCCCCGCCGCAGCTTGCGCGTGCGCGTCAACTCAGCTTCGTCAGCGTCGAATTCCTTGTGCAAGATGACAAAGCGCTTGACCCGCGAATAAGCCGGCAGCGACTCGTTGACGGCGCGCAGCTCCTGGCGGATGATGGCGTAGACTTCGGCGCGCTGCGACAAATCGACATAGGTGGTGAAGGCGATGCCGCGCTTCTCCGCCCAACGCGAGACATTCTGGAAGTCGATGACGATGATTGCCGAGACAAAATCCCTGTCCGCGCCGCCGATGGTCAGCATATCCTGCACATACTGGCTGAACTTGACGCGCCCCTCGATGTATTGCGGGCTGAATCGTTCGCCATTCGCCAGCTCGATTAGGTCTTTGACGCGCTCCAGGTAGATTAAATGCCCTGACTTTTCGTCCATGTGCCCGGCATCGCCCGTGTGGTACCAGCCGTCGCTATCCAGCGCCGCGCCCGTCTGGTCGGGCTGCTTGTAATAGCCTTTGAAGCGAGCCTCGGTGCGGATGAGGATCTCTTGGTTTTCGGCGATTTTGACTTCCACGCCGGGCACAATCACGCCGACCGTCTCGAAGCGCACATCACCGCGCAGGTGCAGCGTGCCAAAGGTCTCGGTCGAGCCATAATACTGGCGCAGCTCGATACCAATAGCGCGGAAGAAGCGGATGATATCGCTGCTGAGCATAGCGCCGGCTGTCAGCACATTGCGCGCCCGCACCAGCCCCAGTTTATCGCGTAGCGGCTCGAAGATGGCATACTCGCCCAGCCAGCGCAAGAATCGCAGCGGCGGCGGCACCGGCTGTTGCGCATCTTCGTGGTCGATGGCGCGGTAGGCGATGGGCATGAACAAAGCAAACAACGCCCGGTTCAGCCAGTTGCCATCGTTGATGCGGAACTGCACGACGCGCGCCAGGTTCTCCCAGACGCGGCTGGGGAAGAGCAAGCCAGCCGGCGCGATCTCCCGCATATCGGTGGGCACGGTCTCCGGTCCTTCGGGAAAGTTGACCTGCACGCCGTTGATCAAGTGGGCGGTGAAGCCAAAAGCCTGCTCCGCCAGCCACGCCATCGGGCTGAAGGAAAGCCAATTGTCCGACTGGCGGCTGTCCAAATAGGCGGCGTTCATCGCTTGCCCCTGCACCAACTGAAAATGCGTAATCTCAGCGAACTTGGGCAGGCTGGTCGTGCCGCTGGTCATGCTAAAGATAACGGTGTCCATAGGCTGGGTCGAGCGCGCCATATCCTCAAAATGGCTCGGCTGCCTCGCTCGCTGCTGCGCGCCGAGTTTCTCCACCGCGTCGAAGCTGAGCAGCCAATCATCGTCATAGCCCCACAAGCCGCGCTCTTCCCAATAGATGACCTGGCGGACCTGTGGAATGTCGGCTTGGATAGCCAGCATTTTGTCGATTTGTTCTTGGTCCTGCGCGCAGACGAAAGTGGCATCGGTGGCATTGATGACGTAGGCGATGTCACTGGAGCTGGCATCGCTGAAGACACAGCAAGTCTGGCAGTGCAGGGCATGCGCGGCGATCTGCGCCCAGTACATCTCCGGGTCATTCTCGCCGATGATGACCAGCGTCGTGGATGCTTCTAAACCCAGCTGCAATAAGCCCAAAGCAAAATGGGCGACGTGGTCGTACACTTCATTCCAGTTGTACTCCTGCCAGATGCCGTACCGTTTTTTGCGTTGGGCGGTGGTATCGCCCAGCTCAGCCACGCGCCGCAGGAAGGCTTTGGACAAGGTGTCTTGCTCGGGCGCGACTGGATGGCGCTGGTCGGGCAAGCGCGTAGAATAGACTTTGCCCGGCACGGCATCGCGATAGGGGATAGCCGGCTGCGCGCGCATGCTAGCCCTCTTGTTCGCCTAGGTAGGCATCGATGACAGCGGGATTCTGGCTGATTTCTTCTGGGCTGCCTTCGCCAATCTTGACGCCAAAATTGATGACGGCGATGCGCTGCGATATATCCATGACCAAGCCGATATCGTGTTCTATCAGCATGATGGTTGTGCCTTGGCGCTCGTGTATATCCAGGATGTAGCGCGCCATATCTTCTTTCTCTTCGACATTCATGCCCGCCATAGGCTCATCCAGTAGCAGCAGGCTTGGCTCTAATGCCAGCGCCCGGCCCAGCTCAACCCGCTTGCGCAGACCATAGCTCAATGTGCCGACGATAGCTTTGCGGATTGACTCCATCTCCAGGAAGTCGATGATTTCTTCGACACGCTGGCGGTGTTCGATTTCTTCGCGTTGCGCCCTGCCCCAGAATAGCGCGCCCGCCAGCATGGATGCGCGCATGTGAATGTGGCGAGCCGCCATCAGGTTGTCCAGCACGGTGGCATTGGTATAGAGCGCGATATTTTGAAAAGTGCGCGAGATGCCCAAGCCAGCCCGCTGGTAGGGCGGCATGCGTGTGATGTCTCGTCCTTCAAAGCGGATGCTGCCTTGCTGGGGCGCGTAAAAGCCGTTGATGCTGTTGATGAGGCTGGTCTTGCCCGCGCCGTTGGGCCCGATGACGGAGAATATCTCGCCCGGCTGGACGCGAAAATCCACCTGCTGCAGCGCCTGGATGCCGCCAAAGCGCAAGGATATGCCAGCGACATGCAGCTTGGGAGCCATGCAGAGCCTTTCCTTTTTGGCGCACCGACCATCGAAACGGAGGGCGCAAATGCGAAGCGGGATTCGCTGGCGTCAACCAGCATAAATTGTACTGAATTGAATTGCGCTAGACAAATCACAGTGCGCAGCGGTTTGTAGAATTCAACCTAACAGTAGACTTGAGCTATTGTTAGCGACTGACTATAATGTGATTGTGATCTGGCCGAGAGGCAGGTGTTTGAAATGTTTACCGATGTCGAATCTGAGTTGGCTGATGGCGACACAGTACTTGACGCCGACTATGAAAACGAGACGGTAAATGTTGAAGAGTATATCATCAGTGGATACGGGGCTGATTTTGATGTATTTGGCCTGGTAAGAAGGCTGAATCAGAAGGATATCGAAATCCCCGACTTTCAGCGCGCCTATGTATGGAATATGCAGAAAGCTTCACGCTTCATTGAGTCGCTTCTAATGGGATTGCCAGTCCCCGGGATTTTCTTGTATCGCGAAATGGGATCGCAAAAACTGCAAGTTATTGATGGCCAGCAACGACTTCTATCACTACAATACTATTTCAAAGGTTGTTTTCCAGGGACCGATCAAGCCTTTACTCTGAAGGGCGTGGGCTCACGATTTGATGGCTTCGCCTATGATGATCTGCCTGAAGAATCACGACGCAAGTTAGACGACTCGATTATTCGCGCGTCAATAATTCATCAGCTTGCACCAGATGATAATGGGTCTAGCAGGTATTCCATATTTGAACGGCTGAACACCAGTTCGACGCCGCTGACTCCCCAGGAAATTAGGTCCGCTATTTTTGGGGGTGAGCTCGATGGTTTGCTTGCTGATCTAAATGGAAACGCTTCATGGAGAACGTTGTTTGGAAAAGTTAACGCTCGTATGCGCGATCAGGAACTCATACTTAGATTCTTGGCTTTATATTATGATGCCGACAACTATAGTAGCCCCATGAAATCTTTTCTCAACAATTTCATGAGCAGACATAGGAACTTAACGAATCTGTCTGAGAACGAAATACGCCGTCTCTTCGAAAAGACTGTGGATAGCATTTTGGAGAATATTGGAGAGCGTGCTTTCCGACCATACAATCAAGTTAATGCTGCGGTTGCCGAATCAATCATGGTCGGGGTTGCTCGGTCCTTGGAAAAGGAAGTTATCTGCTCGGATTTACTCAGCGCCTATGATGACCTTAGGCGCAACAATGCTTATTCTGAGGCGGTCGCCTCTGGCACATCGCAGCCTGCAAATGTACGCACGCGTTTGAAATTGGCCACAGATGCTTTTGCTACTTCAAAATAGCCAATGCGTACCGAGATATTCAAGCGACAAGAGAACCTAGCGCGCCTCTTCGCTCAAGCCTACAAGCTTGAATCTAGTGATGAGATAGGGCTGGAAGTTAAGGCTGGTTTCGTATCTTTCCTTTGCCTGCGCACTTATGCCGAATTTGAGATTTCTATAATTGATATCTTGCGCGATTATGTCCGACAGACACAAAACGACAAGCACGTCGCTCATTTTGTAGATAGCCAACTGCAAAATAGAAGAAGAAACCTGAAGCACAATGAATTGCTCGGCCTAGTTGGCAGTTTCAGCGAGGACTGGAAGAAGGATGTCAGAGCTTCTACACATGGCGAGTTAAGGGACTCGTTAGATAGCCTGGTCAGTCAAAGAAACAAGATCGCGCACGGGGAGGCGACATACATATCTCTTAAGGATCTGAAAAAGTACTTTGATGATATAAACAGAATCATAATTCTGGTTGAGGAAAAGTGTATTGAGTTATCTGGGCAAGATTGATGATATGTATCGATGATCACAATTTATCGTTTTCATTCACCCCCGCCCATACAGCCGCCCGCCGAACTCCGCCGCCAGCGCATCGTCCAGTTCGTCGGCATAGCCAGCCAGCCGACGGATGATGGCGTCGGCTTCCACCGCGTCCAAACCCGCCAGCAAGCGCTCATGATACAAATAGACCACATCTTCATGCAGCCCCAGCGCCGCATTCGTCAGCTGCAAGTTCAGCTCCAGCAGCCGCCGATACAGCGCCAGCAGGTTGCCCGGCGGCAGGTGCAAAATCGGCGATAGCACCTGTAAATAGCCTTGTTCTTCTGGCGTTAGATAGATTTCGATCAGCGCCGAGCCGCGTTGAAAATGCCAGCCGAAGCCGCTTGCTACTTGCATCCGCGCCGAGCGCGCCTCCAGTCCGAGCGCCTGCAAGATGCCTTCGACCGCCTGCCGAGACAATTCAAGTGGCTGCGCTGGTGCTGGCGCTGCTTTTGCGCCGCGCCGAAACAATCGCCTCATGCCTCGCTCCTCCGCCCACAACGCAGACAGCTTCGCCTGTGGAAACCGACTCGCGCCGCACAATGCGGACAGGGCGGACTGGCTGTCTCCGCATAGAGCTGCCTGAGCTTATCGTGATGCGGCGCAGCGGGCTTCTTTGCGGTTGGCAGCTTCGCGCCGCAGGATTCGCAGTGTCCCCCGCCATAGATCGACGCGCGAGCCAGCCCGCCACAAGCCGGACAGCAGCAGGCGCCCGGCTGCATCTGTCTATCCCGCTGCGCCTGTTCCGCCAGCGGCAGGATGCTGCTAATGTTCAAAGCCAGCGCCAGCTCCCCGCCGGCACTGTTGCGCGTCATGATGCCCAAGAGCTGCCCGCCCTCATCATAAAGCGGGTTGCCGCCGGCGTCGGGCAGCTTGGTGGTTGGCAAGCTCGTCGCCAACCACTGTCCCGCGCCCAGCCCGTCCTGCGCAGTGAGCGTCGCCGGGGTGCGCGTCCCGTCAAAGCCCAGCGCGACGAGCCCTTGCCCGACTGCCAACAAAGTCGGCAGCGCAATCGCCAGCGAGCCAGCCAGACGCAGTGGCGCTTTTACCAATGCCAGGTCCAAGCTCGGGAAACGCCGCAGCAGCTTGCCAGTGAGCCTACATCCATCGTCCAGCGATATGGTCAATGTTTGCGCGCCGCCCAGGGCATAGCTCGTTGTCGCCAGCATTCCCGACTTTGTAACAAAGACCGCGCTGGCCTTGCCGTTTGCTCCGCCATCAATGCCGACAACGCGCGGAAAACTCGGCAGTCTTGGCGCAGCCGGCGGGCTGGGCGCGAGAGGCTCCTCATCCAAGAGGGCTTGTATGCCTTGCTGTATCTGCGCATTGTCCGGCGCGCAGACCAAGGCCTTTCGCAGGCAATGCAGCTTGAAGCCCGCATCATCGCTCGCTTCCGCCAGCCAGACATGCGCCGCCGCCTGCCCAGCCGCATCCAGCTCGCCGGCCGCCAGCAAAGTTCGCAGTTTTGCCGCCACCGAAAAGTCGCCGGCTTGCATCTGGCGGATGACCGCCCGCAATTCATCTTCCGCGCGCATGAGCCCATTGTAACCGCACCCCACAGGAGAATAGGCAAGCAAGTCGTGAAAAAACAAACACAGAGGGGTATCGGGCGAGTTACCACCTTGCCCCTGCACTGATTCTGCGGCAGGCTGAGTTTATGTCCGCAGCTCCGCATTGAGGCGATGCCGCGCCGCGCCGATGATCTTTTTGCGGATGCGCGCGGCATGCTTGTCCGTCAAGGTGCGTGTCTCGTCTTGATAGGTCAGCGCATACGCCAGGCTCTTTTTGCCCGGCGGGATGGGCTCGCCAGTGTAGATATCGAAGAGGGCGACCTCTTTCAGCAAGCGACCGCCCGCTTGCCGAATCACCGCTTCGACCTCGCTGGCGGGCAAGTCGGCGCGGACGACCAAAGCGATATCTTCCAGCACAGCCGGCTGCGTCGGCAGGGGAGCAATATCATGCAGACGCCGCGTATGCTCAATCATGGGCGCGACCGCAAACTCGCCAACGATAACTTTCGCCGCCGTCAATTTCACGCGCTGCGCCACTTGTGGGTGCAATTCGCCAAAGCTGCCGACGACTTCGCCAGCAACCAGCAAATCAGCCGAACGCCCCGGATGCAAGCTGCCGTGCGTGCCGCGCTGGAAAGCAAAGCCGGAAATGTGCAGCGCATGCAGCAGGTTTTCCAGCAGTCCTTTCATATCATAGAAATCCATATCCGGCGATTCGCCGCCGCCCCACCAGTCAGCAGCCCGCGCGCCCATCAGCAAGATGCCCAGCCGCAGCGGTTCTTCGGGCAGCAAATCGCCTTTTTGCAAGTAGACATTACCCAGCTCGAAGACCTGCTGGGACTTGTTGTAGCGCGCGTTGTTGACGGCGTTCTCCAGCATATTGGCCAACAAGGTATGCCGCAGCACATCGCGCTCGCTGCTGGCGGGGTTGGCGATGCGCACATAATCGGCGTCTGACAGCGAAGAAACCGCGTTATCCGGCAGCAACTGCGCTTCGCTTTGTTCGTTCGTGAAGCGGTAATTGATGACCTCGTACAAACCCTGCCCGACCAGGTTGTCGCGGATGCGCTCTTCAATGAGCAGGGACGTATTTTCGCGCTGGGGCGGCATCTCGTCGGCCATGATCGTCTCCGGAATGCGGTCATAACCAATGATGCGCGCGATCTCTTCCAGCAGGTCGGCTTGCCCAACGGCGGGGTCCGCGCTGATATCCAGCCGATGGTCGGGCGCTTTTGCCATGATGACCTCGCCCTCTATGCGCGCCGAAAACTCCAAGCGCCGCAGCACATCAGCCGCTTGCCGCAAGGAGACTTCCATGCCCAGCAGCTTGCTAACGCGGGCGATTGGCAAGTCGACTGTGACTGTGGGTGGTGGATTGGGGTAGGCATCCAGCACGCCCTGCGCCACCGCGCCGCCAGCTAGCTGTCGCATCAGCTCAATGCCGCGCATGCCCCCCAATATCGCCTGTGACGGATGCACGCCGCGGCTGAAACGGGTCGAGGCTTCGGTGTGGAGGCGTTGCTCGCGCATGGTCTTGCGGATGCTGATGTTGTCCCAAGCCGCCGCTTCCAGCAGCACATTGCAGGTATTGTCGCCGATTTCGGTTTCGCCGCCGCCCATGACGCCGCCCAAAGCCAGCGCGCCAGCCGTATCCGCCACCAGGATGGTTTCTCCGCCCAACTCACGCAGGACATCATCCAGGGTCTCTAAGGTTTCGCCAGGCTCTGGCAGGCGCGTGATGATGGTGGGCAGCCCGCCGGCGCGCTGGCAAAGCTCGTCGTAATCGAAAGCATGCAGGGGTTGCCCCAGCTCGAAAGTGATGTAGTTGGTGATATCGACGATATTATTGCGCGGGCGCTGGCCAATCAGTTTGAGGCGGTGCCGCATCCAAAATGGCGACTGCCTAACCTGGCAATCACGCAGCAGGGTCAAGGTGAAGCGCGGGTTTAATTCTGGCTCTTGGATATCGATGGCGACTTGCTCGGCGATGGGCGCGCCCTCGGCGAGAAAATCAAATGACGGATAGCGCAGCGGCGTATCCAGCAGTGCCGCAACCTCGCGCGCCACGCCAATCATGCTGAAGCA
This sequence comes from Chloroflexota bacterium, assembly GCA_009840575.1. GTDB lineage: Bacteria > Chloroflexota > Anaerolineae > Aggregatilineales > Phototrophicaceae > UBA6055. The sequence continues at coordinate 21,075 of VXNO01000114.1, forward strand.
GCGCGCCAAATTGGGCGTGAACTCGATATCCAGCACGACATCGCCCAGCACATCGGCAAAGGGGCTGCCGGCGACATGGCCCGCATCGTGCTCCAGGATGATGACGCCTTCATGCTCGTCGGAGATGCCCAGCTCTTTCTCCGAGCAAACCATGCTCTTGTTGTAGATGCCGCGCAGCTCGCGCCCTTTTAGTGTCATCTTGCGCGGCTTGTCGCTGTGCCCGTCCCAAACAGTCGCGCCTTCTTTTGCAAAAGCGCTCCAGATAGGCGGATTGATGAGCCCCTGGTCTTTGTAGGGAAACAAGTTGGGCGCGCCGGTGACGCACTGCTCAAGCTCGTCCCCGCCATAATCGACCATCGCCAGCACCAGCCGGTCGGCATTGGGGTGCGCGCGCACCTCGCGGATGCGCCCCAACAGCAGCTTGTCGCGCTCCCAGACCAGGTGGTCGGAAGCTGGCTGGCGCAGGTCGGGCAGTTGCTGCTGCGGGAGTCCGATATAACGAAGCTGCGCGACTTCCAGCCCGGCCAGGGTCAGCCGCTCCGCCAGCAGCTCCACCGGGATGTCGATATCAACAAAATCTCGCAGCCAGGAAATGGGTACCAGCATGGTTTGTCTTGTCCTTTCGTGTGCCTGTTCGCTTTATTTTTCGGGAATGATGATGCTGGCGAGCTGGCGCATCGCTGTCGATTCGTCAGCTGCCTGCCATTCACTGCGCAGCATGGTCTGGCTGTCGTAGATAGCCGCCATCAGCCGATAGTCGCCAGCCGCCACGCCGCGGATATCAAGCGCCGATTGCCGCAAGCCCGGGCGGGTTGCCAACGGCAGGTCGAGGCTGGCCAAGCGCTGCCATTCCGCGTCGAGCAGTTGCAGCGACAGATTGGTCTGCGCGGGCAGGGCAGTATCGCGCGCCAGCCAGCGATCCACCACCAGCAGTTGCGTCGCGTCTTGCGAAAGCGCCGCGCCGTAGAACTCGTAGTCGACCAGCGCGTTATCGTGGACAGTCGCTGGCAAATCCTGGCAAGCCAGCGCCACCCAGCTATATTTGACCAGCCTGCCCGACAGTCCAAATGGGGAGCTCTCGCAAGCGCGATAATTCAGCGCGGTCATCAAGTCGTCCAGTTGCGCCGCCGCCGTCGCATCGACTTGCGACTCATCCAGCACGAGCCAATGCCAAGCTTCGCTCAAGGCGAGGTGGCGCGCGTGCCGTTCAAAGCGGTCTGGCTGGACGAAGGTCTCAAGTTCAATGCCATGATCGCTGAAATAATAGTCGCTCTGCGGATATTGCCAGAAATTATTCCAGTTGAGATGGCCAGCATCCGATCCATACCAATAGATTGTCGGCTGCTTATCTTCAGCTTGTGCCCAGCGGCTGAGGACTTGCCAAGGCGGTTCTGCAAAGGACAATTCGCGACCACTGAAGTAGCTGTCCCAGTCCGTGTTCTGTTGGAAAGAAATCCCCGCCACCAGCCACAGCAAGCTCAGCAGCCCCAGCCAACTGCGCCATTGCATCAAGCCATACTGCGCGGCAGCCAGGCAAAGCGCAATCGGAATCCAGCCGGCCAAGGCATAACGCATTTTGTTGGGCGCGAGGATGCCCGTCAGCTCCGCCACCAAGCCCAGCGCCAATACAAAATAGAGTCCAATCAAGCTGATGGAGCGCAGGGCAGGCAGCCGCGCGCGCCAGCAAAGCAGCCATCCCGCCACAGCCATGAGCAATAGCAGCCAACTGCCATTGAATGTAACCGCCAGCCAGGCCACCAGGTTATCCAGCAGGGCGGGGCGATAGTCCCCCAGATAAAAGAAAGACCGCTCCATGCCAGCGCCCAGCAAAACCGTCAGCCAAGGCGCGAAGAGCAGCAGCCCCGCGCCAACAGCCAGCGACACATGCAGCCAGCGTCGGTCTTTTCGCACATGTAGCAGGTGATATGCGCCCAGCGCCAGAAAAAACACAGCGCTGAACACATGGGTATTCGCCAGCGCGTAAGTCGCTGCCGCCAATGCCAGATAATCAGCCCGTGTGCCCCGCGCCCGCCCCTGCACAAGTCGTAGGTAGAGCCACATCGTGATGCCCGCCAGCAGCGCCAATAGCGTATACATACGCGCATAGGTGATGTAGAAGTTGAAAAATGTACTGCTAGCCGCGATGACCAGCGCCATCAGCCCAGCTAGCGGCGCAATTGTATAGCGCGCTAGCCGAAAGACCACCGCCAGCGAAAGCAGCCCGCAGAAGATGGTCAAAACCCGAGCCAGCGCGATATCCTCCCCGGCCAGCCGCCCCCACATATTCAGCAGGATGAAGTAGAGCGGGCCATGGTTGGCGCTGTTGGTTTGCAGCGATTCCAGCACTTGCCCGGGCGAATAGGCGCTTTCAGTCGCGAAGCCGACATTGAGCAGGGAATAAAACTCATCGACGCTGGGCGGGTACAGGTCGATCTGGCGGATGCACAGCCAAGCCACCATTAACAGAATCGGCAGCGCGCAGAGCCAATGCGCCAAAACAGCAGGAAATCCTGTGCTTTCGGCACTGACAATAAGCCCCGACTCGTCCGGAGAAACCTCGCAGGCTCTGCCTCCCCCTGACTCGTCGGGGGGACCGAGGGGGGTGTCTTCGCCCAGCCTATGCGCCAAGGAATTTCTCCTGAACCTGAGCCTAGAATTGTCGCAAGAAGCGCAAATCGTTGCCCCAAAAATAGCGAATATCCTGGATGGCGTGCTTTAGCATGGTGATGCGCTCGGGACCCATGCCAAAGGCGAAACCGCTCCAAACCGATGGGTCATAACCGCCATTGCGCAGCACATCCGGGTGCACCATGCCGCTGCCAGCGATCTCCAGCCAGCCGCTATACTTGCATACTCGGCAGCCTTTGCCACCACACAGGAAGCACTCGACATCGACCTCCATGCTGGGCTCGGTGAACGGGAAATACGATGCGCGGAAACGCACGCGGGCATCGGGCTGGTACATGCGCTTGGCGAACTCGGCGATGGTGCCTTTTAAGTCGCTCATGCGGATGTTGCGGCCGATTGCCAAGCCTTCGACCTGGGTGAACTGGATTTCGCTGCGGGCGGTAACCTGCTCCTGGCGGTAGCACATGCCCGGCAAGATGACGCGGATGGGTTTGCTGCCGCCATCGCCCAGCTCTCGCATGGCGCGGATCTGCCCGGGCGATGTATGCGTGCGCAACAGCACGCGCGGATCGCTGGTATAAAAAGTATCCTGCATATCGCGGGCGGGGTGATGCGGCGGCAGGTTGAGCAGCGTGAAGTTGAAATCGTCGGCTTCCACCTCGCGGCTGCGGTAGACCTGGAAGCCCATATCCGCCCAGATTTGCTGGAACTCGCGGTGCGTGCGCGTGGATGGGTGCAAGCCACCACGGCGACGGGGATGCGCCGGCAAGCTGATATCGATCTCGTCCGATTCCAGGTCGCGCGCCATTCGCTGGCTTTCGATCAGCGCCGTCCGTTCATCAAACGCCGTCTCGATCTCGTCGCGCAGGGCATTCACCTGCCTGCCGAAGGCTGCGCGCTCGGCTTCGGGGATGCTGCCGATTGTGCGGAAGAGCGCCGCGACCTCGCCGCGCCTGCCCAAATAACGACTGCGCCATGCTGTCAAGGTCTCGCTTTCGGTGATCGTCGCCAGGCATTCTAGCGCTTCCGCCCGGATACCGTCTATCGATTTGTCCATGTCGCCCCCTTCATTGGCAAGCCCCATTAAAAAACGCCCTCAATCCCCGACCAGGGACGAGAGCGCTTGCGTTCCCGCGGTACCACCCTAGTTCAGCGCGCGGCGGCGCTGCCCTCAATTTGCCCGTTCACGCCGGGCGGACGGGGACAGCTACTCTGGCAGCGCCATTTCACCAGCCCGGCTCGGAAGGGAATTCCGCAGCTGCTGCCATGGGCGCTCGCAGTCCAGGGCACCCACTCCCTGTTGGCAACAGACATCCACTGATGCGCTTGCGGACTGTCTTCGTCATCGCCTTTGCCTGGTGATTATGCTGGCTGGCGGCGCGGGCTGTCAAGATGCGCTGGCGGCTCATTCGGAAATACTTATCTCCGCCAGTTGCTGCATT
>VXNO01000188.1 GCA_009840575.1 Chloroflexota bacterium
CCCTAATGCTTCGGGGAGGGCCGGGGGTGGGGTAGACCCATTAAGCGGCAATCAATTCGTAGTATCAGACGAACCGTAGATCACTCCTCTATTTTTCGCATGACTTACTTTGTTCTACTTGTGTGGCTTCTCGTTTCCTCTATGGTGAATAATTTGCCGCGATTGCCTTGCGCCCGAAGCAGACAAGCCTTACAGAATCCAGGCGGACTCGGTAACATAGCCGCGAACCAGACGCAACGCAGGAGCGGCAAATGCGAGTCTTCATCGCCGGCATCGATGGCTATCTGGGTTTCCCCCTGGCTTTGCACCTGCGCGCGCGCGGGCACGAGGTCGCCGGCGCGGATTTGCTGCTGCGGCGCGAGTGGGTGGCGGAAGTCGGCGGCGTCAGCGCCCTGCCCATCGCCAGCTATGCAGACCGCCTGCGCGCCTGGCAAGACCGCTTTGGGGAGTCGCTGGACTTCCGCATTGGCGACCTCACTGATTATGACTTCGTGCGGGATTGCTTCGCCGCGTTCCAGCCTGAGGCAGTCGTGCACCTGGGACAGATGCCATCCGCGCCTTATTCCATGATTGACCAGGCGCATTGTGTCTGGACGCAGCGCAACAATGTCGTCAACAACCTCAACCTGCTGTGGGCGATTAAAGAAGTCACGCCCGACGCGCATCTGGTCAAGCTCGGCACCATGGGCGAATATGGCACGCCCGGGCTGGATATCCCCGAAGGCTTCTTTGAAGTCGAGTTCCGCGGGCGCAAAGACCGCTTGCCTTTCCCGCGCCAGGCTGGCAGTTGGTATCACCAGAGTAAAGTACACGACTCGCACAATACGCATTTCGCCGCCAAGATATGGGGCATCCGCGCTACGGATATCATGCAGGGCGTCGTCTTTGGCGCGCAACTGCCTGAAATGGAATCCGACCCGCGTCTGCGCACCCGCCTCGACTTTGACCAATGCTTTGGCACAGCCATCAACCGCTTCTGCTGCCAGGCGGTCATCGGGCATCCGCTGACGGTCTTCGGGCTGGGCAAGCAACGCCGCGGCTTCTTGCCCTTGGTCGACTCGGTAACTTGCTTGCGGCTGGCGCTGGAAAATCCCGCCGCGCCAGGCGAATACCGGGTCTTTAATCAGTTTGAAAATGCCTATACGATCGAAAAACTGGCGCAACTGGTGCAGTCAGTCGCGGGCGAAATCGGCTTGCGGGCGCAAATCAAACGCTATGACAACCCCCGCGCCGAGCAAGAAGATCATTATTACCAGCCCGACCGCGAGCATCTGCTGGCGCTGGGCTATCAGCCGACGCGGGATATGCGCGCTGTCCTGCGGGGGATGCTGCTGGACTTAAAAGCGAACCGCGAGCGCATAGAAAACCATACCGATGCGCTTATCCCCGATATCCGCTGGGCGGGCGGACGGCGGCGCTCCGAGGTCATCACATGAGCAGGCTGGCAGCTTTGCGACTGGGTTGGCGCGGCGGGGCAATTCACCGGGGAGCCGGCTAGATGTCCAGAAAACAAGCCTTCACCGTGCCGCGTTCACGAGCCGGGCAAACGCACCAAGCCCTACGCGGGGAAATCCAAGCCGCCTTGGAGCCGCTGCTCTATGGCGATGCTCGCGTTGGATATGCGGCGCGCGCGCGGCTGGAAAGCGCATTCGCGGCTACGGTCGGCGCGAAGCATGCGCTGGCGGCGCATTCCGGCACGGTGGCGCTCTTCCTGGCGCTGAAAGCCTGCGAGCTGGGCGCGGGCGATGAAGTCATCACCGTGGGCAACTCGGATATTTCCACCACCGGCGCGATCCATCAGTGCGGCGCGCGGGCGATTCTCTGCGATGTTCGCGCGGAGGACTACACCCTGGATGCGGGGCTGGTCGAAGCGCTTATCACCGAGCGGACGCGGGCGCTGCTGCCGGTCGATATCCACGGGCACCCCGCCGATGTCAAGGCGCTGCGCGAAATCGCCACTCGGCATGACCTGCGCATCATCGAAGACGCGGCGCTGGCAACGGGCGCGCAGGATTATGGACTGCCGCTGGGCGCATTCGCCGATATCGCTATGTTCAGCTTTGCGCCTTACAAACCACTGGGCAGCGCCGGCAATGGTGCCATGCTGGTTACGGATGACGCAACGCTGGCGGAAAAGCTGCGGCTGCTGATTGGCTATGGCGGGAGCAGCGCGCTGGAAGGCAGGCAAGATTATGTCGCCGAGGGCTATAATGCCCCGCTTGATCCATTGCAGGCGGCGCTGCTGTTGGTGAAGCTGCCACATCTGGCAACCTGGACGGCGCGACGGCGACAGATTGTGGCTGCCCTGGAAGCGGGCTTGGCAGGCACAGCTGCACAGACACCGCGCTTCCGCAGCGAATCCTCGCCCACCTTCCGCTCCTACTGCATTCGCGTGCCAGAGCAAGAGCGCGTGCATCGCGGTTTGCGGACAGCTGGCATCGAAGCGGTCATCCACTATGCGCCGCCGGTCTATCGCTACACCGTGTATACGGAGGCTTTCAAAGGGCGCGCGCGCCTGCCCGTAACCGACCGGCTGGCGAAAGAAATTGTTAACCTGCCCGTAACGCCCGAGCTGAGCGATACGCAAGTCGAGTATATGATTGAGCAAACGCGCGGGCTGCTTTAAGCCAGCGCCCCAACTTTTCGGACTTGGTGTCGCTGGCGCAATTTCGCATAAATATATTCACAACAAGCTGCTAAGATGAGTATAAATCCGTCCAAAGAGGAGCATACGATGATCATCACCACCACCCCCAGCGTTGAAGGCAATCCCGTCAGCGAGTATCTCGGCATCGTCAGCGGCGAAGCGATATTGGGCGCGAATATGTTCAAAGATTTGTTCGCTGGCATCCGCGACATTGTCGGCGGGCGTTCGGGCGCGTACGAAGAAGAATTGCGCCGCGCCAAAGAAATCGCCCTGCATGAGATGCAGCACAATGCCCAGGCGCTGGGCGCGGATGCCATTCTAAGCGTCGACCTGGATTATGAAACGGTCGGCAGCCAAGGCAGCATGCTCATGGTTACCGCCAGTGGCACGGCGGTGCGGCTGGGGAAAAGGAAAGTCGGGGGCTAGAAGCGAGCGCCATGCTTGTCGCGCAGGATAGCCAGGCAGCGCTGGATTTCTTCCGTCCGCCGCGCGCTTGACCAGCCCTGCGCCGCCACCGCGATAGCCGCCACTTCGCACAGAGCCGCGCGATCCACATAGCCCAGCATGGCGAGTAAGGTTCGCCGTAGCAGCAGGTCATCCAGGCGCGCCACTTTCTCATTGCGAGCCAGGTAGTCGATTTCGCGGTGGCTGTATTTCGGACAGCAGCGCAGGGGGCGGTCCTCGCCAGCGGCGATATGCTCGGCGACAGTTGCCGCAGCGCTGCCATATCGCGCGAAGAGAATCGCCATTCGCTCGGTCGGTATACAGATGCGCCGCGCAGCTTCGCGCAGCCAGGTAGCCTCGTCGCTTGGGTAATCGCGTCCGCCGCCGATTGGCTCGTGCCGGGTGTCGATGCGGCGCGTCCGCCCCAAGTCCTTCAGCGCTAGGTCGGCTGCCTGCTCAGCAAAAGCGCGGAAGGTCGTCCACTTGCCGCCAACCAGCGAATGCAACGTATAACCGCCCGCGCGCGCTGGGTGCCGGCTGCGGATGCTGTGGTCGCGGCTGATGCGCCCGGTTGCGCCGCCTTCGCTATACGGCAAGGGGCGCACGCCGGCAAACTGAAAGACGATTTGCTTGCGCGTGAGCGGCACCTGCGGGAAGACGCGCGCGACCATGTCTAACAAATAGTCGATTTCGGCTTCGCTGACGCGGGCATCGTCTGGGTTATCGATGCGAATATCGGTGGTGCCGATGAGCACGCGCTCAAAAAAGGGCAGGATGAGCACGATGCGACCATCTTCGTTTTCAAAGAAAATCTCGCCGCCGCCAGCAGCCGCCAGCAGCGCCGGATTGTCCAGCACCAGGTGGGAGCCTTTGGTGCCGCCGATGAAGCGCTGCTGAATGCCCAGTCGCTGGTTGACAAAGTCGATCCAGGGTCCCGCCGCATTGATGACTACTGTCGGCTGCACAGGCAGGGTCTCGCCAGTTAGTTCATCGCGCAGATGCACCGAATGCGCGTCGCCACCGACCGCGCTGACATAATTGAGCGCCCGACAGCGGGGGTTGGCGGCTTCTGCATCCAGCAGCAGGTCGAGGCAGATTCGCTCCGGGTGTGGCATCCAGGCATCGTAATAACTGGCTGTGCAGATGATGTCCGGGTGCAGCTGTGGCAGCGTCGCCAGCGCCGCCCGCTTCAAACGAAAGTCGTGGCTTGGCAGGGCGCGCTCGCCGCGGATGAGGCGGTCATAGAGCCACAAGCCCAGTTTGATGACCAGCGCGCCGCGTTCGCCCGGGCGCTCCCGCCAGCCCAGAAATTGCAAAGGCGCGTTCAACGTGCCGGAAAGCCAGCGAAAAATTGGGATGGTGGTGCGCAGCGCTTTGGCGTGCTGGGGAGCGTTGCGCAGCATCAAGTCGCGCTCGCGCAATGCCTCGTTGACCAGGCGAAACTCGGCATTTTCCAGGTAGCGCAAGCCGCCATGCAGCATGTGCGAAGAGGCTGCCGATGCCCCGCTGCCGAAGTCACCGCGCTCGACCAGCAGGCAGTCGACATCTTGCAGCGCCAGATCGCGGAAGCTGCCGATGCCGTTGATGCCGCCGCCGATAACCAGCACAGACACGCGCGGATCCTCGCGCAGCGATTGCAGAGTCCGGGCGCGGCTCATGGTGCTTGTCTGACTGTTGCCTCGCTAACTGATGGCCATCGCTTGCATGCGCCGCATTCTAGCACAAGTATCCTGCCGCTGTGATATGGTACCCCGCATTGCCCTGCCGGTTGGCGCGCCTCAGCCTTGATTCGGCAGCAGCAGCCAATTCGTCTCCAGCATGATGCCGGTTTCATTGATGATGTTGGTATCGCGCAGCGCTGCTTCGGGGATGCGTTTTATGATTCGGGCGCTGTTGCTGCCGCTGTCATAGTCCACGATGATGACCCGCTCGTAGGCGATGGCCTCTTGCGGGAATAGCGGCGAGATGATGCCCGCATCGGTCAGTCGCAGGCTGCCCATGGTCGGGTACTTCGCGGCGTGATCATGCAACAGCGCATCGGCGCGGAAGCCGCGGATGCCATAGCGTAGCGCAAACAGGTGGGGGAAGCGCACATCGCCAGGGTGCAGCGCCAGCTCGCTCTGTGGATCCGCATCACTGACCAGCAGCAGGTAGGGCTGTGCCTGCGGCGCGAATTCCGGGATGGCTTCGACGATGGCGTCAACTACACGGTTGCTGGCTTCGTCCTCTCTGAAAAAAACCGTCTGCTGCTCGTATAGAAAAGCGATGCCCGGCGCTAGCGTAAAGACAAGAAAAGCCAGGATCAACGCGCCGCCAAGCCGCGGACGCCGCTCATGCAGCCAGGCGAGCAAGCCCAAAATCAGCATCGCGCCACCCACAGACGCGGCATAGAGCAGCCGCTCGTGCATGCGGAAGACCCAATGCGTCGGCGCAGTGCCAAGGATATTCAGCATAGTCAGCAGCAGTCCAAAAAGCGCCAGACAGCCCGGCGTCCAGGCAGTCGCGGCGGTCTCAGCTCGTGGCGCAAAGTACACAGCGCTGCCGAATAGCCCCGCCACGCCCAGCGCCAGCAGCGCCAGCAGCCACACCGGGCTCAGCGCGGCCGCAGCCACCAGCCGCCCCACATAGTCCAGCGGGCTGAACAGCAAGACCAGCGCGTCAGCGACTTGGCGCAGGATATGCTCCGGGCTGAGCGCGAGGTTGGAATTGCCGCCGGGAAAGAGAATCAGCAGCAAGTAAATGTAGACGCCGGCGAAAGCGACATGCAACGCTACATCACGCGCAATCAGCCAGAGATAGCCCCGCGAGAAGCTGAAACTGCCCAGGCGGCGGTCTTCGATGAAAGCGATCAGCGGCTGCAGCAGAAAGAAGAAGATCGACTGTTCATAGATCATCAGCGCCGCGCCGAAGCAGCCGACATTCAGGCTGTACCAAGCTAGCCCTCGCCGCCCCCCGCGCACAAAACGCAGGTAAGTCCATAGCGCCAGCAGCGCCAGGATCAACGCCGCCTTGCGATGGGTGCCGGTGGCGAAGCCCAGCGTGGATGGCGTCTGCAGCGCATCAAAAGCGAATACCAAGCCGATACCCAGCGCCAGCCAGCGCCGCCGCCCGCCTTGCAGCGCATCCACCAGCAGGAAGACCGTCAAGCCAACAGCGAAATGCGCCGCCAGCGCCAGAGCATACCACAGGTCATAGCGGTTGGGGGCAAGCTCATACAGCGGGGCGGAAAAAATCGCGCCCAGCAGATGCCGCTGCCAGTGCTCGCTCACCAGCCAATTCATCCCGCCGATGAGGCCATCGAAATGATAATGGTAATGGTAAGCTAGCACATCGCCATAAAAACCCAGTGAGAAGCCCCGTACCGCCAGCGCCGCAAACGCAGCCGCATAGACAAGGCACAGGGCGAGCCAGGCAGCCCAGCCCGACTCCAGCGCCCGCGCGAAGCGACCGGCAGCAGCCCCCATCAGCGGCGTCCGCAGCCGCGAAACTCGCTAGCCAACTTGCGGCAACTCGGCCATGGCGCGGTCGATGGCGGCTTGCGGGTAGTCGTAATTGCTCAGTTGCCCGCCCAGGTAGGCATCGTAGGCGCTCATATCGAAGTGCCCGTGCCCGCAGAGGTTGAAGAGGATGACTCGGTCTTCGCCCGCTTCTTTGGCAGCCAGCGCCTCGCGGATTGCCCCGGCGATGCCGTGGGCGGCTTCGGGCGCGGCGATGATGCCTTCGGCTTTAGCAAAGGTGATGGCAGCGCTAAATGTCTCCATCTGCGGGATGGCTTGCATCTCGATGAGGTCTTGGTCCCACAGCTCGCAGATGATTGAAGCCATGCCGTGGTAGCGCAAACCACCAGCGTGCAGCGGCGGTGGCACAAAGCTGTGGCCCAGCGTATACATTTTCATCAGCGGCGTCATGCCGACTGTGTCGCCGAAGTCGTAGGCGTATTTCCCGCGCGTCAAACTGGGACAGGCAGCGGGCTCGACGCCCAGCAGGCGGGTTTGCTTGCCGGCGCTGAGGTTTTGCTGCAAAAAGGGCAGAGCGATGCCAGCGAAGTTGCTGCCGCCGCCGGTGGGCCCCACCACTACATCCGGGTACGCGCCCGCCAGTTCCATCTGCTGCAGAGCCTCTTGCCCGATGACGGTCTGGTGCATGAGCACATGGTTGAGCACGCTGCCCAAGGCATATTTGTACTTGCCGGCGCTGGTGGCCGCCGCTTCCACCGCCTCGCTGATGGCGATGCCTAGCGAACCCGTGCTGTCGGCGTCCTGCGCGAGGATGGCTTTGCCGGCGCTGGTTTTGTCGCTGGGGCTGGCGCTGACGCTAGCACCAAAACTCTGCATGATAGCGCGCCGATAGGGCTTCTGCTCATAGCTGATGCGCACCATATAGACGATGCACTCCATATCAAAGAAGCTGCAAGCCTGCGCCAGCGCGGTGCCCCATTGCCCAGCGCCCGTTTCGGTAGTCAGCCCGCTGATGCCTTCCTGCTTGTTGTACCAGGCTTGGGCGGTGGCGGTATTGAGCTTGTGGCTGCCCGATGGCGATACGCCTTCGTACTTGTAATAGATGCGCGCCGGCGTATCCAAGGCTTTCTCCAGGCGGCGCGCGCGCAGCAAAGGCGTCGGCCGCCACAGCTTGTAGATCTCGCGCACTTCCGCCGGGATCTCGATGTAGCGGTCTTGGCTGACCTCTTGCAGGATCAGCCCCATGGGGAAGAGCGGCGCAAGGTCGTCTGGACCCACGGGTTGATGCGTGCCCGGGTGCAGCACGGGCGGCAGCGGACGTGGCAAGTCAGCCTGGATGTTGTACCAGTGCGTGGGGATGGCACTCTGGGGCAGGTCAAAGCGGATCGTGTCGGGCATGGGCATTCCTCCTAAAGAAACGAGCAATGCGGCAATTATGGATAAAGATAGCCTCGCGCGCAAAGGGCAAGAACAGCAAAACACAGCGGAAACAGACGCGACTCCCCAAGCCAAACCTCTCCCCAAAAATGAGAAAAGGGCATATAGCCTGAGAAATCCGCAGGAGTTATTCCATGCGAAAGGATGTAAACAAGCTAGTCAAACTCGCCGACACGGTCTTCGACAGCATCAAAAATAACGCGGATGTCGTTTTGGATTAGATAGCGCTCGACAAAAGGATTGGCCAGCACAGGCATAATCATCAGTCGGCTGCCGCGTATCAATGTGAATTCGTAGATCGTCCTGGCGCGGCTGCCGCCGTTCCAAATCTCGTGGGCGCGCGCCTGGGGCAGAGCCAATCGCCAGCCAGCTCGTAAGGCGCTGATTAATTGACTGGCTGCGGCATAATTTTCTGACTCAGGGCTCCAGTACCGCGGGCTTTCGGTGAACTTGTCATGTGTATAGATGGTTTGGATGACTTCCATAGCAAATTGTCCGGCTACAACAAATGGTAGCGATAATCTCTTTCTTTCATTGTAGAAGAAATTTGCTGCGATACAACAAAATTATGACAAATTATCGTAACGAGAGATTAATTATTCACAACGATTCTGGCATATTCTTTTGGCTCAGGAAAAAATCCCCCAGCGCTGCCAACATGTTTGCCAGTCCGCTGACTTGCGGGACGACCAGCCTGGAAAATCCCCGGCGGCGGGCGGCAGCCGCTGTGGCCGCGCCGATGCAAGCCGCGGGCAGCTCAAAAAGTTTTGGCTGGGGGCAGCGCTGCCAGAGAAATTCAACAGCCGAGGGACTGGCGAAGGTAAGGGCATGGACATTGCCGCGCGCTAATTCTGCCGCCAGGTCGACGCCGCCACTGCCCAGGATTGTGCGATAGGCAGTTATTTTCGAAACTACCGCGCCCCGCTCAGAAAAAATTTGCGCTGTGGCAGGATTAGCTCGATCGGCTTGCGGCAGCACTATGCGCGTAGCCGCATGAACGGGCAAGGTTTGCGCCAGCGCCAGCGCATCCGCTTGCTCAGGCAGGAAATCGGCAGAGCGACCGAAGGCGCTTTTGACCGCCTCGTTCGTCTGCGCCCCCACAGCGGCGATGGACAATTGCGCCCAATCCGGCTGGCATGACAATATGCGCAGACGGTCGGCTAGCGCGGCGACGGCATTGCCGCTGGTGAATACCAACCAGTCAAACTCGCCTAATCGACACAGCGCGTCATCCAGCGGAGAGAGATCATCGGCTGGGGCAATCGCCAGGCAGGGATACAGCAGCGGCACAGCGCCCCGCGCCCGAATCATCGTGGCGAGGGCATCTGCCTGGCGCCGCGCGCGCGTAACCACAATGCCTTTGCCCGCCAGCGATTCCTCTGTGTGTTTCATGCGCCCAACAGCTCGTCCGCGCCCTTTGCCAGCGCCTCGCTTGCCAGCGCCTCGCCCAGCGCAACTGCCGCCGCCAGCGACTCGTTACGCAACGGCGATGCGGCCTGCCGGCGCAGCTGGATCTGGGCGCGTCCATCCAGCGACATCACCGCTGCCTGCAAGCTGAGATTCCCATCATGCACGGCGGCATAAGCGCCGACCGGTAGCGAGCAGCCAGCGTTTAATCCGCGCAAAAATGCCCGTTCAGCCGCCACCGCCAGCGCGCTGGGCAAATGCGTCAACGCCGAAAAAAAGTCGCTGTCTTCGGCTCGGCACTGCACTGCCAAAGCGCCTTGCCCTGCCGCGCATAGCAACTGCGCCTCGTTGAAGACCTGGCTGATGCGCCCTGCCAAGCCCAGCCGCTGCAACCCTGCCAGCGCCAGCGCCAGCGCATCGTAGCCGCCAGTCGCGCGCAGTTTCTTGAGGCGCGTGGGCACATTGCCGCGGATATCCAGCACATGGAGATCGCTGCGCAGCGCCAGCAACTGGGCGCGGCGGCGGGGGCTGCTGGTGCCGATGCGCGCGCCGGTTGGCAGCTCTGCCAGGCTCTCGCCGCGATTGCTCACCAGCGCATCACGATGATCGCCTCGTTTGGGGATTGCCGCCAAAGCCAAGCCCGGCAGATGCTCGACCGGCAAGTCTTTCAAGCTGTGCACGGCGCAATCAATTTCGCCTTGCAAGAGCGCCTGCTCCAGCGCCTGCGTAAAGAGGCCTTTGCCGCCGATAGCTGGTAGCGGCTGATCAAGCAGTTGGTCGCCGCGCGTGCTGTATTCGCGGATTTCAATGCCTATGCCCGCGTGCAGCTGTGTGAGCAGCTCAGCGACATGCCGCGCCTGCCAGTGGGAAAGCCGCGATCGGCGCGTACCAATGCGGACGATTCGAGTCATGGTTTGAGGCTCCTCCACCCTAGATACTAACGCAGCGCGGCGGCGGACAAAACGATGCTTCAAGTAAAATGGCGGCTGTGTTATCATTGAGCGCTCAACAGGCAGGGGGCATGTATGACGCGTCGATGGATTTCGCTGATGGTGGTCGCCTTGATTGTCTTGGCTAGGATGCCAGCGCAGGCGCGAGATATGCAACTTGGGTATGATCCCAGCCCTTGCGCAGCGCAGGCACCTGGGCTAGCCCCAGCGGTGGCGGCAGCAAACAGCCGCGCTTGCCTGGAGCTGATGACGGCTTTTCCCCGCCCTGCCCTGGAAAGAGCGCCGCTTGATGCGTATAGCCTGAACATCTACAGCTTTTGGCGTGTGAAATCTGCTGCGGGTCTATACACTACGCCCGGTGGCGAGCTGGTCGGGCAGGTGGCGGATGGCTTCAACTATGTGCGCGCTCGCGATGCCAGCCTGCCCAACTGGATTCAAGCTACGCACGGCAACTGGCTGCGCCATGAAGATGTCGAACTGGCACAGCCTTCTTTTCTGCGCGGCTTCGTCCTACCGGCAGACTGGCGGCTGCCCTTCGCCATCATCCTGGACAAAACGGGCATTTACGCCTCGCTGGAGCCGGGCGGAGCGCGCAGCCCAGCAAGCGGCTTTGTAACGCGGCGCTACGAGCTGGTCAATATCTTCGCGCAGGCGGAGGACGGGGACGGGCATGTCTGGTATCTGGTCGGCCCGCGACGCTGGCTGCGGCAGGAATTCGTCGCCAAGTTCGCGCCGATCGAGAAGCCGCCGGACATTGGCGGACGTTGGCTGGCGGTGGATCTCTTTGAGCAGACTTTGATCGCCTATGAAGACGCTGCGCCCGTTTTCGCCACCATCATATCCAGCGGCATGAAAAACTGGTCGACGCGCGAGGGCAGCTTCACCATCTGGGCGCGGCTGGAGAATGACAGCATGCGCGGCGCGACCGGCGCCCCCGAGGCTTATGCGCTGGAGCAAGTGCCTTGGGTCATGTATTTTGACGGCGATATCAGCCTGCACGGCAGCTACTGGCACGATGACTTTGGTTATCGGCGCAGTCATGGTTGCGTCAATTTGAGCATCAGCGATGCGCGCTGGCTCTATGAATGGACAGCGCAAGGCACACCCGATGCAGCCGGCGAAGCCCTCAATCATGTGCTGGTCTATAGCAGTGGCGTCTATGCGGACGGCTAAACTCGCGCAAAGCCGATATCCGACAATTCGCGCACTTGGGGCGAAAAACCCAACAGGTCGCGCGCCCGCTTGATGCTGACGGGGCTTTCCGCGCCGACGATTTTGCGTATCCGGCGGGGCACTTCGGGAAAGAAAAGCCGCAGCAAATCCTCAGTGGGCAGCCCCGACCAGTTGCGGTCGCTGTTGGCGAAGAGGGGACGCGCGCCTTCGAACTCGCTGGTCAGCGCCAACTCGAAAGCTGCGGTCGAATCCGCAGTGTGAATGAATGTCCAGAAGTTGAAGCGCCCATAGAACATGGCATCAAAGAGCCAGTCATCCTGTGGAGCCTCTCGCGCGAAGATGCCCGCCTGCAAGCCAGCCAGCTCCATCGGCTTCCTGGCACGCAGCGCATCCGCCCGCGCCCGCGCCTCCGCCAGCAGCCGCTGCTGCTGGGATTCCGGCAGCTGCGCGAAATCGTTCAGATGCTGGCGCAGTCTGGCGGCGCGAGCCTCACGAGCGGGGATGTCGCTGCGCTGGTCATTCCACACTGCCGGCAGCCGAAAGGACACGCTGCTAATCCCGGCGCGGCGATAGAAATAAGCGGCGATTTCTTCTACCACCTGTTTGGAATAGGAGTAGGCGTCAGTCGTATGCAGCCGATGCGCCTCGTCCAGCGGGAAGTAGTCATAGCGCCGCGGGTCGCAGCCCCAATAGCCGCCGATGGCATTGATCGAGCTGGCTTGGACGATGCGCTTGACGCCCGCCGCTTCAGCCGCTTCGAAGACATTGAAGGTGCCAGCGACATTGATGTCAAATAGCTCGGCGTTGCTATGCGTGCGCGTGCTGGGGATGGCTGCCAGGTGCGCAATCGCGTCGCAGCCAGCAACATGCGCCTTTAAGCTATCAAAATCGCGGATATCGCACTGGGCATAACGGACGCCAGGCAAATCACAATCGGGGTCGATGCCGATGATGCGTACATCCCAGCCCAACTGCACAAATCGGCGGCTGATTGGCGCGCCGACCAAGCCCGCCCCGCCGGTAATCAAGACGCGCATGAGCTAGACCACCATCTTGAAAGTGATTGGCGCGCAGATAGAAAGCTGCGAGCGCTTGGTCAGCAGTCCCGTTTCGCTATCGATGGCGAAGACGACGGCATCGTCGGTATGGCGGTTGCCGACCACCAGGAATTCGCCACTGTTATCGATCATAAAAGCGCGGGGCCACTCGCCCAGCGTCGACTGATGCCCGACCAGCGCGGGAGCACCCTCGGCATCCAGCGCAAAAATCACCAGCGAATCATGCCCGCGATTGCTGCCATACAGAAACTTGCCGTTGGGGTGCACATGCACATCGGCGCAATAATTGGGGCGCTCGGTGGGTTGCCTGTGCCCGGGCGGCAGGGTCGACTCGATTGATAGCAGCGTCCAGGCGTCCGCTTCGTCATACGCAAAGGTCGCCAGGGTCGAATCCAGCTCGTTAATCACATACATACGCGGCAAACGCGGGTGGAAGGCGACATGGCGGGGACCAGCGCCCGGCGGCAAGTCCAGCGTCTGCGCCAGCGCCAGCCTGCCAGCGGCTGTATCCAGCGCGTAGAGGTAGACCTTGTCCGTGCCCAGGTCGGGCACAACGGCATGACGATTGTCGGGCGTGGTTAGGATCATGTGCGGGTGGCTGACATCCTGTCGTTCGGCGTTGGGTCCGGGGCTGTCATCAATCTCGATATGTTCGCTGCAGTTGCCCAGTGCCCCCTCGCCGTCAACGGGATAAACGCGGATATTGCCGCGCGCGCCGGCATTCACATAATTCACCATCAGCACATTGCGCTGGCTGCCATCGACGCAGACATAACAGGGCGATGTCCCGGCCGCGGGCTGGCTGTTGAGCTTGCGCAACTTGCCATCCGCCTCGATGGCGAAGGCGACCACTTCAATCGCGCCATCCATGGTCGTGGCGTAGAGATAGCGCCCATTGGGATGCGGATTGAGGTAGTGGCATTCGCTGATTTCGCTGACCTGCTGGATGACGGACAAGCTGCCGGTGTCGCCATCCAGCGTGGCGACGGTGATGCCGATTGGCTCTGCGCCGGAGTTGGCGATGTAGATGAGGGAATTGTTCATGGTGAAGCATCCATTCTATAAGTGGATAATCGCAGCGCGAGAAGTTAAGATGTCAATGGTTTTGCTACCGCTAACATGATATACTGCGCATCCTCAAGATAAAAGGGAGCGTAACGATGAACAGACGATTTGTAGCCGCAGCATTGTTGAGCCTGCTTCTGACTTTGCCAACATGGGCGAATTCGCAGGCCCGCTCTGGAAACTTCGGAGATTCTGGACAGTTATCAGTACAGGTTTCCGTTGACTACGAAATAATCTACAAGTCAAAAGAGAAAGAACATAGAAAGTACTGTCTGTGGGAAATCGATCTCGACTGGGATGAAGACTTTAATGTCGATAAATACCAGTTCCGTTTCAATACGCCCGGACGCGGCGAACCCAAGTGGTCTCCGGTAAATCAGGAAGGCATGTGGAGCGATCCTGGGCCTACGCTACACCGCTTGTTCCCTTGGCAAGCCGGCAAATCGGGGGGCGAATGGCTGGACCACCCCTGGGGATCCAGCTGGAGATCGAGAGACGAATTCTACCTCAATTCAGGAGCCGCAAGCGAAATTACCATATGGAATTTGGGCGACGATCAGCAAATCAACATTCGTGCCCGCGCCCTGGATGAATCGGGGAAAGTTATGTACAAGTCCGACCTCGTCAAAGTGAAGCTGGGCAAAGCGGAATCTGAAGAACCTGTCGCCCAGTATTACGAAGACCTTGGTTGCTATAAAGGCTAGCCGGCAACGGAAGCCCGAAAGACCGGAAAAAGCCCTTCATTGCTTCGCAGGGCTTGTGAGCGAATCAGCGCGAAGCCACCCGCGCGTAACGCCAGACGGCCATAGGCAGAAATACCGCCACGATGCCGGCGATCCACAGCAGCGAGATAGCGATTTCGTCCGGGTTGACGGTGCCGGTCATCAAGTCGCGCACTGTGTTGGCGACGACGCTCACAGGCTGATTTTCCGCGAAGGCGCGCAGCCATTCCGCGGTCATTGTGCGGGTCGGGACGAATATGGAACTGGCGAATGTCATCGGAAAGAGCCAGATGAAGCCAGCCACCTGCGCCGTCTCCGGATCTTTTACGAAAAGCCCTATCGTGGCGGCGATCCAAGTAACGGAATAGCCGAAAGCCACAGCCAGCGCCAGTCCCAACAAGCCGCTTCCCCAGTCTTCAAAGCGAAAGCCGATTATGTATCCGACAACGATCATGATGGTCACGGTGACTAATCCCCGCAGGGTATCGGCGCTCGTGCGCCCCGCGAGCACCGCCGCCCGCGACATCGGCAGCGAACGGAAGCGGTCGATGATGCCGCGCGATAGATCCACGGAGAGTCCGACGGTGGTATTCGCCGAGGCGAAGAGGATCGTCTGGATGATGATGCCCGGCA
This sequence comes from Chloroflexota bacterium, assembly GCA_009840575.1. GTDB lineage: Bacteria > Chloroflexota > Anaerolineae > Aggregatilineales > Phototrophicaceae > UBA6055. The sequence continues at coordinate 14,995 of VXNO01000188.1, forward strand.
GCAGAAAGTTGATGTAATCCCCGCCAGTGGAGAAACTGATGGCACCGCCGAAGACATAGGTAAACAGCAGCAGGAACATAACCGGTTGAAAAGTGGCGAAGATCACTAATTCCGGCTGCCGCTGGTAGGCATACAGGTTGCGCCGCATCACGACGAAGGTATCGGTGAAATTCCACACAAAGCGCTGCAGCGCGCTCGAGTGGCTGGCGGATATGTTGATTGCGGCGGATGCTGTCTGCTGGGTCATGGCGAACTATCCTCGTTTGTCTAGGTTGGCTGGGCTAGGCGCTGCGGCGACGCCCGAAACCGCGCCGCTTGGTCTTGGCTTCTTCTTCGACAATCTCCTCGCCGGTGATGCTCAGGAAGACATCGTTCAGCGAGGGACGGCGCAGGTTGAGCTCGGCGATGTGCACCGACTCAGCATCGAGGAGGCGCACGACTTCGGCGATGGACTGCGCGCCGCTGCCGACAGCCAGGCTGATATGCCCGCGCCCGGCGTCGGTCTGCGGGTTTTCATCGCTGAGCGGTTGCAGGAGCTGCGCCGCCTTGCCCGTTTCATGCGGGTCGGCGACAGTGATATCTATGAAATCAGCCGCCATATTGGCTTTGAGCTCATCGGCGGTGCCTTCGGCGATGACCTTGCCATGGTCGATGACGACGATTTTGTCGGCTAATTCGTCGGCTTCTTCCAGGTATTGCGTGGTCAGCAGCAGCGTCGCGCCATCGGAGACGAGGGAGCGGATGGTATCCCACATGGTGATGCGCGTGCGCGGGTCCAAGCCGGTGGTCGGCTCGTCCAGAAAGAGGATGCTGGGGCGGGCGACGATGCTGGCAGCCAGGTCGAGGCGGCGGCGCATGCCACCCGAATAAGTCTTGGCTTGGCGGTCGGCGGCGTCGGTCAAGGCAAACTGTTCCAGCAATTCCTGGGCGCGGCGTTTGGCGGCCGGGCGCGGCATGTGGTAGAGCCGGCTGACCATCTCCAGGTTTTCCCGCCCGGTCAGGATTTCGTCGATGGCGGTATTTTGCCCAGCCAAGCCAATAATCTCCCGCACCTGCTGCTTCTGGCGCAGCACATCCAAGCCGCCGACCTGCGTGCGTCCGCGGTCGGGCTTCAGCAACGTCGTCAAAATGCGCACCAGCGTCGTCTTGCCAGCGCCATTGGGTCCCAACAGCCCCAGCACCTTGCCCGTCTCGGCATGGATCGTCACGCCGTCCAGCGCTTTGACGTCTCCGAAGTATTTATAGACATCTTCGGCGATGATTGCTTGTTGCTTTGACATCGTTTTCATGCTCCTCGGGTTGGGTTTGCCTACAAGTTAAAGCAGCGCGTCAGGCGCAATTAGGTGGCGTATCGTCAGCATCAAGGTGGTTTTCCAGCAAACTCAAGACCCGTTCCAGCGCCTCGAGGGTAGTTCTTCGTTCTTCATCGGAAAGCGGGCGCAGCAGTTGCTCAGCCAGCTCTTGGTGGCGGGTTGTGCCATGGTGCATGGAGCGCTCGCCCGATTCGGTCAATTCCACCAATACGCTGCGGCGGTCGCGCGGGTTGCGCACGCGGCAGACCAGCCCCTCCGCCTCGAGCCGGTCGATCATCTGCGAGGCATTGGAGCGGTTGGAATAGATGCCATCGGCAAAATAACTGACCGGCTGTGGCGCGCCGGCATCGTACAAGCGGCGCAGAAACCACAACTGGGGCGGCGATAACAGTCCGGGCGGGGTATTGTATTCGCCAAATTGCTTCAAGCGGTGGAATATGCGCGCCAGGAGCGAGAAGAAACGTTGCTCAAAGGAATCGCCGGGCGGGTCGCCTGGTTCACGAGCATAGCACATATCTACATTATCCATATATGAAGCATATATGGACAGCGCCGATTCGTCTATAGGTATTTTGTAAGAAAACTGAAAAATTGTGCCGGCGTGACTGCGCCGAGTGGCAGGCGGCTTATTTGTCGCGGGTCAGCGCGAAGCCTTTCATAAACTGCCGCTGCAATATCAGAAATACGATCATCGGCGGCAAGCTGGTGATGATGACGCCCATCATCATGGGCCCAAAATTGTCGCCGACTTCTAGATTCTGCGTGAGCGACTGCATGCCCCACTGCACAACCTGCAAGTCTTGGTCGCGCAGCAGGATCAGGGGCCACAAGAATTGATTCCAGCCGAAGAGGAACATGATGACCATCAGCGCGCCGATGGTATTCCAACTGAGCGGGATGAGCACGCGGAACAAAAATTGCAATGGCGAAGCGCCATCCAGTTGCGCCGCCTCCGATAGATCAGGCGGCATCGTCATGAAGTGCTGCCGAAAGATAAAGACGCCGGTTGCGCTGGCTAATAGCGGCAGGGTCAATGCCACATAGGGGTGGGGCCAGGCATCAAAGCTGACGACGCGGCGATACAGCGCGATGAGCAGCACATCGCCCGGCATGATGAGGGTGATGATCACAAAGCCAAAGACGATCCACTTGCCGGGATAGCGGAAATAAACCAAGCCCAAGCCAGCCAGCACAGACATGATTGTTTTGCCAACCGCGATTGACAGGGCGATGATGAAGCTGTTGAGCATGAAGCGCCCCATGTTGCGCTGCACCATGACCGTGTGCAAGTTCTCAAAGAACATCGTGCCCGGCGTAAACTTGTGGTTGTAGACTTCGGGGTTGCTCTGCGTGCTGATTAAGAGCGCATAGAACATCGGGAAGGTGATGATGACCACCGCGGTAATCAGGATGAGATGCGCGTACCACCGCTGCGGGATGAGCCGCCGCCACAGCGGACGGTGCTTGCCGGCTGATGGGTCGAAGACGAATCGTGAACTGGCGCTCTCGGTCATATCAGTAATTCCCGTACTGCACGCGGCGCTGCCCAACGCGGAATTGCACGATGGTGATGCCAACGACGATCAAAAACAAAATTAGCGATTGCGCCGTCGATTTGCCGATATCGCTGGCGAGGATGCCGGTTACATATACGCGATACATCGCCGTGAATGTTGATTCGGTCGGCCCGCCGCGAGTTAATACAAATATGAGCCCGAAAGTATCAAAGAAAGCATAAATCGTATTGGTGACGATTAAGAAAAATGTGAAAGGCGATAGCAGCGGGAAGGTAATGCGCGCGAAGCGTTGCCAGGCGCTCGCCCCGTCAATCGACGCCGATTCCAGCAGGTCTTTGGGGATTGTCTGCAAGCCGGCGGTATAGAACAGGATATTGAAGCCGATGACATTCCAGACGCTGGCCAGCACCACGCTGATTTGCGCGGCCGGAATGGAGACCAGCCAAGGCACCTTCGTGCCGAATAGCAGGTCAAGCACACGATTGACGATGCCTGATTCCGTGCCCAGCAGCAAGCCAAAGATCGAGCCAGCCACAATCGGCGATATCGCGTAGGGCCAGATAAGCAGGGTGCGATATAGGTTCGCGCCGCGTATCGGCTGGTTGAGCATGCTGGCGATCAATAGCGCCAGGCTCATGGCGATGAGGATGATGCCAAAGGATAGCGCGAAGCTCAGGAACAGGTTGCTGTGATAATCCACATCGGACAACATGCGCGAGAAGTTCGACACGCAGATGAAGCGCGTCCGCGGCGCACCGAAGCGCGCCAAAAATGTCGAGAAGCGCAATGTGTCAAACATCGGCAGGTAAACGAAGTAGATCAGCACCAGGATGGTGGGCGACAAGACAGCCAAGGCATAGAGCAAGCCGAAGCGACCGCGAAATGCGCCCGGCGTCGTATCGCCGCGCGGCAACAGGCGCTGCCCGCGGAAGTAGCGCCACAACAAATTACTGAAGATATTCAGCGTCAGCAGCAGCCCGAGCGCGACCGCAATCCAGCCGACCAGGATGTCTTCGCTCTTTTGGTCAGCTTGAAACATGCAGTAGCCGAGCGGCGCGGTCAAGAGCGTCGCGCCAAGAGCGCCAGAAATCGCGCCAATGAGCAGGCTGATATTAACAGAGCCAACTTGCGTCTGCCAGCGCAGGAAGGCGAAGTAGCCCGCGCCCAGCAAAGCGCCGACCAGGGTGACGATTATGGGATGGACCGAATAAGCGATTTCTTCCATGCGAGATTTTCGCGCTTTGAACTATGTCAAAAACCCGGGCAAGCGGCTAAGCCTGCCCAGGTTGTGTTGTTGTGACCGTTGCCCCGCCTATTCGTCGGCGAAGAGGAAGTTGTATTCCTGCAGCAATTCGGTCAAGGTCGCGTTCGTATCCTCAATCATGGCGTCCAGGTCGCCGCCGTTGAGCATGTAGTCTTCGACCAAGCCATTGTAGTAGGGACGGCTCTGCTGGAAGGTGCCGTAGGTCGAGCCGCGCGTGGCGTTGTTGACAGTCGAGTTGCCCAACTGGGTGCTGGCTGTCAAGAAGTTCGGGAAAGCCGCATACCAGTCGTCCGCCTCGATATCCACCCGCGCGCCGCTGGGGATATCCCAGAGCAGCTCGTTACCCGGCTCCAGGTTCTGCAGCAGCTCAATCGAGCTATTGCGCACCGGCACATAGCCAGAGGCGGTATGCCAGCTCGCGCTGTTCTCGGTGTTGCTGAAGAATAGCAGGAAAGCCATGGCGGCATCTTCGGCTTCTGGCGTCAAGCCATTGCTGATCCACATCGTCGCTCCACCGAGGATATTGCCAACCCAGCCGCTCGGGGCATCCTGATTATACACCATGCCGGTCGTATCCAGGCTGAAGCCTGTCTCAGCAGCGCCTTCACTGACTGCGCGCGCGGCAGCCGAGCTGCTCATCAGAATAGCTACCTTGCCGGAGATGAAATTCTGCGTCGGCGGACCCCACTGGTCCTGCCCCTCAAAGATGAAGTAGCCATTACTGTACAGGTCGCGGTAGAACTGAGCGATGGCGCGGTAGGCATCGGTATCGAGGTTGAACTCCGTTGCGCGGCCCGCGCGGCCGTTTTCGTTGTTGACCATGTATTCGTTCTGCTGAGCCAGCCACTGCTCAATGAACCAGCCCGAGAAGGGCCAAGAGGCGCAGGCGGATATCGTGCCATCATCCACCAGTGACTGCAGCGCGGCGCAAGCATCCAAAACATCCGCCCATGTCTGTGGCAGTTCGCTTATGCCGGCTTGCTCAAGCATATCGACATTGTAATACATGATCGGCGTCGAGGTATTCCAGGCGACCGAAGCCCAAACGCCGTCGACTGTGTAGTAGTTGGAGATCACCGGGATGATATCGTCGAAGTTGACCGGGTGTCCCAGCACTTCTTCTCGACCGCCGATGATTTCTTCGGCGAAGCTGAACCAGTTGGAATCCACCGCGAATTGCAAGGCGGCGTCAAACAATTGCACGATCTCCGGATAGTTGCCATCTTCGCGGCCCAGCGTGTAGTTGTTCACGATCGTGTCGTAGTCAACCACCGAAACCATATCCACATGAATATCGTCCTGGAGCGCGTTAAATCGCTCCGCCGTATCAACCGCCCAATCATAGCGATGATCGCTGAAAGCCACCCAAGCCTCCAGCTCAATTACATCCTGAGCCAGCGCCGGCACCAGCGCGCCAAGGGCAATTACCAAGATAAGCAATTTGAGTGCAAACCTACCAATCATCCTTCATTCCTCTCGTTTAGATTTTCCTGCGGGGGAGTGTAACCGATGCGCGGGGATATGTCAAAAAGTCATGTGCCGACAAGGCAGGCAGCCACCCGCGACGCCTCAAGGCTGGATGAAAACCACCTCGAAGAGCGCTCCCCAATTCTTGCCGGTGATATAAAAAGTCTGCGACTGCGGGTTATAGGCGATGCCGTTCAGGACGCTGCCGGGCGAAAGGGACGCGCGCTCGGCATCACTCAGCAGCCCCGAGGCATCGATGAGCGCATTAATCGCGCCGGTGTATTTGTCGATGCGGAAGATGTAGTCGGTGTTCCAGGCATTGGCGTAAATATGCTCGCCCACGCATTCCAGTTCATTCAGCAACTGCGGCGGGATCAACTGCCCATCCAATGTAACCGCGCCGCGAAAGATCAACTCGAAACTGTCCTGGTCGCGCAAGGAAAGGTAGGACGAGCCATCGCTCATGAACAAGAGCCGCCCATCGCTGCACAATCCCCAGCCTTCGCCTGTGTATTCAATCGTCTCAATCAGCTCCAGACTGGGGAAGTCATAGACAAATGCCCGCCCGGATTGCCAGGTCAACTGGATGAGTCGGTCGCCGACCCGTTCCAGCCCTTCGGCAAAATAAGCGTCGTCCAGCGGCAGGTTGACCTCGGGGATGCCGCTCTCGATATCGACACGGCGCAAGCTGGAGCGTCCGCGCAGACCGGTCGATTCATACAAAGCGCCCTCATGCCAGAGCAGCCCTTGCGTGAAGGCGCTGGTATCGTGCGGGTAGGTATTCAGCACCTGGGGCAGGAGCACCGGCGGCTGCGCCAGGCTGGGCAGGCAAATTAAGGCACACAGAGAGCTGATAAGAATACGCTGGAACATAGCCGGGCTCACAATGCAATTTGGCAACAAAGACAATCCTAGCAGGAAGCGCCCCGCCCAGACTAGCTTCGACCACCGGCGGCGAGCAATTTAGTCAAATCGTACAGAAAACGCGCCGCGATTTGCACTGTTTTCGCTATCGCCCTTGTGAGATTTGTCCAATACAATGCGCGCATCTGTAACATTGGCACGGTTCTAGCAGAAAGAAGGGAAGAAATGGCTAGTTTTGTCCCACCGGATTCCGCGAAGGAATCGCCCGCCGCGCTCTTGGCATGGGCAAAAGAGAACGACATTGTAGAGATTGACCTGCGCTTCGTCGATATTCGTGGCGTGCCGCAGCACTTCAGCATGCCGCTGCAGTCGGTAGACGCGGGCGCGTTTGAAGACGGCTTCGGCTTTGACGGCTCCAGTATCCAAGGCTTCCAGGCGATCAACGAATCGGACATGATCCTGCTGGCGGACCTCAGCACCGCCTTGGTCGATCCCTTCTTCAGTTACAAGACCTTGGCGATGTATTGCGATGCCCACGACCCGATCAGCCGTGAACCCTATGCGCTGGATTCGCGCGGGGTATCCAAACGCGCCGAAGCCTATCTGGCGGCAAACGACCTGGCGGATATCGCCTATTTCGGTCCCGAAGCCGAATTCTTCATGTTCGACAATGTGCAATACAGCACATCGGAGAACAGCAGCTTCTACCGCGTCGACTCCTTCGAAGGCGACTGGAACAGCGGCAATGATGACCCTGCGCAAGGCCACATGAACCGCATCAAGATGGGTTACTTCCCGCTGCCGCCGCTGGATAAAACCCACGATGTGCGCGCCGAAATGGTGCAGACCTTGCTGGATGTCGGCATGGAGGTCGAGGTGCATCATCATGAAGTCGGCGGCGCTGGACAAGCCGAGATCGACCTGAAGTACGCGCCGCTGCTGGAGATGGCGGATACGATGGTCACCTACAAATATGTGGTGAAGAATGTCGCTGCCATGAACAACCTGCACGCCACCTTCATGCCCAAGCCGCTCTTTGAAGAAAATGGCAGCGGCATGCATGTGCATCAGTCCCTGTGGAAAGACGGCCAGCCGCTCTTCGGTGGCGACCAGTACGCGGGCTTGAGCCAGATGGCGCTGTGGTACATCGGCGGTCTCATCAAGCATGCGCGCGCCTGCGCTGCCTTCACCAACCCAATCACCAACAGCTATCGGCGCTTGGTGCCAGGTTACGAAGCGCCAGTCAACCTGGTCTATTCCGCGCGCAATCGCTCGGCTGGCATCCGCATCCCCATGTATAGCAACAGCCCGAAAGCCAAACGGGTCGAGGCTCGCTGGCCCGACCCTGCCGCCAACCCCTATTTGGCGCTGCCGGCGCTGCTGATGGCGGGTATCGACGGCATCAAGAATCAGATCGACCCCGGCGGTGCCTCCGAAGCTGATCTCTACGAAGGCGAGCACGAAACGCCGGTCATGCCCGGCACCTTGGGCGAGGCGCTGCGCGAGCTGGACGCCAACCGCGGCTTCTTGCTCGAAGGCGGCGTATTCTCCGATGCCTTCATCGACAACTTCATCGCCTACAAACAGGTCGAGGACCAGGATGCCGTGGCCATGCGACCGCACCCTTATGAATTCGAACTGTACTTCAGCATCTAAGGCTGAACCCGCAACCCAATCCCCTCTCTCACTCTGAGGGAGGGGCTTTACCCCACCGTCAGCTCCCGCCACTTTCTCATCAGCGCGACTGTATGCTCGCCTGGCGCGCCATCGCCGATCACGCAATCATCGACGCGCACGATGGGCAGGATTTCTTTTGTGCTCGATGTAAGGATGATTTCGTCGGCGGCGCGGTATTCGTCCAACGTGATATCGCGCAGCTCTACATGGTCTTCGCCCAGCAGCTTGATGACCTCGGCGCGGGTGATGCCCAGCAAGACGTCGCTGGCTGGACTGCTCCAGCGGCCATCGCGGTAGATGAATGTGTTGCTGCGCGTGCCTTCGATTACTTTGCCCGCTTCGGTATAGATGGCGTCTATCGCCTGCGGATTGGCTCGGCGCGCCTGGAGCTGGGCGGTGATGCCGGGGATGTAATTGATGGTCTTGGCTTCGGGCAGGTGCCGCGTTTGCTCGACCGTGACGACAGCCGCGCCACGCCGATAAACCTCGCCCGGCAGGCTTTGCAGCCGGCTTACCATCACCAACAGCCGTGATTCGCCCGTGGGTAAGAAGCCGCTGGGGCTGCCACCACCGGTGATGACCAAGCGGATGCCCGATTCACTGAAGTTGTTGCGGCGCAAGGTCTGCTCGGCGATATCAGCCAGCTCTTCAAGCTCCCAAGGGCAAGCCAGTTCGATCAACTCGGCGGACCGCTGCAAGCGCTGCAAATGCTCGACCAGCCGAAAAGGTACTCCGTTATAGGTGCGCAGAAAGTCAAAGACGCCATAGCCGCGCAGAACCGCCAGGTCATCAGCCGGGATGCGCGCCTGGCTCGCCTCGATAAACTCGCCATTCAGATAATAAATCGCCATGCGCGGAGTATACACCTTGCGGCGGCAAGTTGCCCAGCAGGGGAATACGGCAACGCTGGTACAATGGGCGCATGTGGCGCTTGACCGCCTTGCTTTTCGCTTGCCTCGCGCTGTGCGCACCCTCCGCCCAGGCACAATCGCTGCTGGCGATGGTCAACAATTATCGCGCGGCGCGGGGACTGCCGGGCTTGGCGCTGGATGCGCGCTTGTCAGCCGCCGCCCAGAACCAAGCCAGTTGGATGGCTGCCAACAACAGATGCTGCGACCATTCGCAGGGTGGCGCCAGCACCGCCCAGTCGCGCGCCAATGGCTTCGGCTACAGCGCGCCATTGATCACCGAAATTATTTATTTGGGCGGCTCCGCAGCCGATGCCATGGCTTGGTGGCAGACATCCGCCACGCACACTCGCGAGCTCACGCGCCCGACCGGCGGACAAGCGGGCATCGCCAGCATCAGCGGCAAGGACCGGATGGCGCATGTGGTCGTCTTCGGCTGGACGGGTGGTGGCAGTAGCAGCGGCGCGAGCAGCCAGCCAGCCCAGCAGCCCGCCTATGTGGTCGGCGTGGATGAGTTTGGCAATATCAAGCACGAGGTGCAGCCCGGCGATGACCTGGGCACGATCGCCTGGCGCTATTATGGCTACCAATGGGATGCGCTGCCGACCATTCGCGCGCTCAATAAGCGCAGCCAGTCCGAAGATGGCTTGCTGGTGCCGGGCGATATTTTGCTCATCCCGCCCAAAGCCGGCACCTATACGCCCGTGCCTGGCACAGCCAGCGCCCAGCCAACCGCCAGCGCCCAGCCAACCGCCAGCGCCTCCTCCACCGACAGTCCAGCCACGCCGGAAAGGCACAGCCCAGCGCCAAACAACATCAGCGCCAGCCCCGCTCCCCGCGCCAGCGCCACCCCGCCGCCACCGACCCAACCCGCGCTGCGAGACATCCGCATCGGCAGCTTGCCCACGCCTTTCGCCACGCCACAGCCGCCACTCATCGCCCCCCAAGCTGCCCAAAACCTGCTGGAACTGGGTATGCTAGCTGCGGCATTAATCACGCAACTGCTGGTCATTGGCATCGCGCTTGCAGCATTCATCCGCCGCTGAACCGCAAGCGCGCGAGT
>VXNO01000135.1 GCA_009840575.1 Chloroflexota bacterium
TGTATCATAGGGAGCATTTTCATCTCATATCACTTATCGCGCCACCACTACCATTTGCTTTATGCGCCGACTCATCGTCTTGTTGTTCTTCCTCGCCATCGTCTTGCTGGGGCTGGACATGCATTTTCGCGGGCTGGCTTGGGGCTTCATCTGGTCGCAGACAGGCGAAGAAGCGCCACTTCCCCAAGCCCGCGGGCTAGTGGAAGTCGCTGGCAACCTGCTGCGGCACCCGCTGGATACAGCGCCGCTCGCCGCCATCGATCACAAAGCCGATGTGCCTTATGGCGTCAATACTTTTTTGCAGCTGGAGGTCGAGGCGGACAAGATTGACGCCATGTTGCGCATGATCCACGCGGCGGGTTTTCGCTGGTTGCGGCAAGAATTCCCTTGGGAGGATATCGAAACCGACGGCAGAGGGCAATTCACCGACAGCCGCCTCGACCGCGATGGCGATGGCGCTCGTGATACGATTGACGCCTGGCTGAAATACGACCAAATTGTCGATCTAAGCGAGCGGCATGGCTTGCGCTTGCTGGTGCGCTTGAGCAACCCACCCCGTTGGTCCCGCGCCGACCCCGAAGAGCTGGACCTGGCACCGCCCGATGACCTGCAAGATTTCGTCAATTTTGCCGCTGCCGTTGCCAGCCGCTATAGGGGGCGCGTCAGCCATTATCAAATCTGGAACGAGCCGAATATCTATCCCGAATGGGGCGATAATCCGGTCGACCCGGCTGGCTACGCGCAGATGCTTTGCCGGACTTACGCTGCGCTCAAAGCCATCGACCCGACGATCGTTGTCGTCAGCGGCGCCATCGCTCAGACCATCGCCCTGGATGGCTATTGGGGCATGAGCGATCTGGTCTATCTGCAAGCGCTGTATGACCATGGCGCGGGCGCATGTTTTGATGTGCTCTCGGCGCAGGGTTACGGCTTGCGCAGCGGACCCACCGATCAACGGCTGCGCGCGACTTCCGTCAATGTCGCCCGCCACAGCTATTATCGCGATATCATGGTGCGCAATGGCGATGCCCACAAGCCGATCTGGCTGAGCGAAGTCGCCTGGAACGCCACGCTGGATGCCGATTTGCCACCCGAGCAGATCGTCGGCTATGCGAACTTCGGCAATGTAACGCAAGCGCAAGCCGCCCGCTATATGCCGCTGTTTTATGAGCGCGCCCAGCAAGATTGGGCCTGGGTGGGCAATACCATGTACTGGTTTTTTACCCGTCCCGACCCCTTTGAAGCCGGGCAAGCCTTCTATTACTTCCGCATGGTCGAGCCCGATTACCAGCCCGAGAAGCCTACATTCACGCCGCTGCCCATCTATGAGAGCGTCGCCGACTACATCAACAACCAGCAGCCGACGCTCTACCGCGGCAGGCATCAAGCCGAAACCTGGCAAATCGCGGCGGATGGCGAGGCGCTGGCGGATGAATCGGCGCGCTTCGGGCGGGCGCAAATGTTTGCGGAGGGCATCGCTTTTCGTGCGCATGGCACATCGCTGACGATCCGCTGGCGAGAAGCCGACGACTCAGGCTGGCGCGTCAGCCGCGTGCCCATCTCGGCTGGCTTGGCGGGGACGCAATCCATCCACTTTGGCGAAGGCTCGCTGGTGGTGGACGAGATCGTCGTCTTCGACCGTGGTGGGTCGCGGCTGCTGGCTTGGCTGGCGTTGGGTTTCGCGCTCGGGCTGGTTGCGCTGGCTTGGCTAGTGGCTGCCTTGCGTGGGCGAGCGCGATGAAGCGAGATTTTGGCTGGCTGGCGCTGCTGCTGGCGCTGCTCTTGCTGGCGGCGGCGTTACGTTTTCATCGGCTGGATGCGCAGTCACTGTGGTATGACGAAGGCATAACCGCTGCCCATAGCGCGCGCAGCTTGCCCGAACTCGTCCCGCTTTTGCAAGTCAATGTGCATACACCGGCGTATTTTCTGCTGCTGGCTGGCTGGACGGATGTAGCGGGCGATTCCGAATTGGCGCTGCGTCTGCCCTCGGCGCTCTTCAGCCTCCTCAGCGTGGCTTTTGCCTATAGTTTGGGCGCGCGGCTCTATGGGCGGCTGGCGGGCTGGGCGGCGGCGGCGCTGGTCGCGCTCAACAGCTTCAGCATCTTCTATGCCCAAGAAGCGCGTATGTACGCCATGCTGGCTGCCATCGCCGGGTTCAGCATGTGTCTCTTCATCCAGCTTCTGCGCGGACGAGGCAGGCGAGGGCGGACTGTTGTGGCTTTTGGCTTGGTCAACGCGCTGGGCATATACACACAGATTGTCTTCGCGCTGGTCATGCTCGGGCAGGCGCTGACGGTCGGTTGGTGGTTGCTGCGCGCAAGACCCCCCTCCTCGTCCCCCCCGACGAGTCAGGGGGAAGCAAAATCCCCCCCCGCGCGAACTGTTTGGCAAATCCTCGTCGATTATGGGCTGGCGAATTGCCTGGCTGTGCTGCTTTTCTTGCCGTGGCTGCCGCACTCTTTGCAGCAAGTTTTTTCGAGGCCCAACCGCGCGCAGGTCCTCCCGCCCGACGAAGTCCTGCAAGTAATCGCCGGGCACTTCGCCTTCGGCAGCAATTATGCGCTGGATATGGGCTTGGCTTGGCTGGTCTTTGGCTGCTTGCTGCTGGCTGGTGCCCTGCCGCTGGGCGCAAGTCGTGGCGGGTGGCGCTGGCTGCTGCTCCTGGCTTGGCTGGGCATATCGGTTGTCGCCTATGTGGCTTTGGAATTGACGACCCGTTATCTGCGCTTCCTGCTGCCTGCCCAACTGGCATTTGCGCTGCTGCTAGGGCGCGGTCTTTGGATACTGTGGCCTCAGCGGCTGAGCAGACTCCTGGCAATGCTGGCGCTGGCGGCGGCTCTGCTGACCATGCTGGCTGGGCTGGACAGTTTCTACCAGCACAGCGACTTCCAGCGCGACGATATGCGCGGGCTTGTGCGAGGAATCGCAGCCGTCCTGCGCCCGGACGACGGCGTCATTTTTAGCGCGCCTGGCTTGGTCGACCTGCTCAACTATTATTACCGTAGCGACGCGCCGACCTATGCCCTGCCCAGCAGCCGCGATGATGATGAGGCGACCCGCAGCCAAGTCGCCGACATCATCCAGCGGCATGAGCGCCTGCATGTCATCTTCTACGGCGAGCGCGAGCAAGACCCGCGCCAAGTGGTTGAAGACACCCTAAACCGTCAAGCCTACGAAATCAGCGACCGCTGGGTGGGCGACCTGCGCTACCTGCAATATGCCAGCCCGACCGACCTGCGCGAGCCTGTCACCGCCGATTGGCAATTTGGCGATGAAATCACGCTGCATGATTATGCCTTGAATGCGACTGCGCTTGCGGGGGGCGAACACCTCCTGGCGCGCTTGACCTGGTCGGCGCGGCAAAGCCTGGCTACGCGCTACAAAGTCGCTTTGCAGTTGCTGGACGGCGCGGGTATCTTGGTGGCGCAGCGGGACAGCCAACCAGTTGGTGGCGCAGCGCCCACAATCGGCTGGCAGGCTGGCGAGTTGATTGTCGATCAGCACGGGCTGATGGTCCCGCCGGGCTTGCCCGCTGGCGAGTACCGGCTCATCTTGAGCCTGTACGCCGCTGCCGACCCTTTCGCCCGGCTGTTGGTCGATGACGCGGATCATGTCGTATTGAGCGAGATTACAGTGAGTCAGGCGCGTTCATAGACCAATTCACCCGCCACATAGGTCGCTGCCACCGCCCGGTCATCGGCGCAGATCATCAGCGCAAAGAGCAGCTCATCCAGCGAATCCGCTACATCCGCTCGCAGCCGCAGCAATGGCGTCGCCCGAGGGTCCAGCACGATGACATCCGCCGCGTAGCCGGCTTGCAGGCTGCCGACCTCGCCGGCGATGCCCAGCGATTGCGCGCTGCCCAAGGCCGCCAGGTAATACAAATGCGCCGCCGGCAGGCTGATGCCGCGCAACTGCGCCATCTGGTAGGCTGCGCTCATCGTCCGCAACATGGAGAAGCTGGTGCCGCCGCCGACATCCGTTCCCAAGCCCACGGTGACAGGGCGCGCCGCATCCCGCACGCGCGCTATATCAAATAGCCCGCTGCCGATGAAAAAGTTCGAGGTCGGACAATGGGCGATTTTTGCGCCGGTTTCGTAGAAGCGCCGCAATTCGCCTTCGCTCAAATGGATGCCGTGCCCATAGATCGCCCGCGCATTCAGCAGCCCGTAATGGTCGTAAATGTCGGTGTAATTGGCGCGCTCGGGGAAGAGTTCTTTGGCGCGCGCTACCTCAGCGTGATTTTCGGATATATGCGATTGCAGGCGTACATCGCCATAGTCGCGCAACAAAGCGCCCGCCAATTCAAGCTGCTCGCGGCTGCTGGTGAGGGCGAAACGCGGCGATATGGTGTAGAGGCAACGTCCGCGTCCGTGCCAGCGCTCGATCAAGGTTTTGGAATCGTCATAGCTGGCTTGCGCGCTATCCAGCAGGTTGGCGGGGGCATGGCTGTCCATCATCATTTTGCCTGCCAGCATCTGCATATTGACTTGTTGCGCCGCCGCAAAGATGGCATCGACCGAGCCAGGCGCGGAGGTGCAGAAGACCGATGCTGATGTTGTGCCATTGCGCAGCAGCTCGGCCACGAAGAAGTCGGCGATGCGCCGGGCATGCGCGGGGTCGCGGAAGTTGGCTTCGGCGGGGAAAGTGTATTTTTGCAGCCACTCCAGCAGCTGCGCGCCAAAGGAGCCGATGATCTCGACTTGTGGGTAATGGATGTGGGCGTCGATGAAGCCGGGCAGCAATAGCGCGTCCGGATAATGGCGCAGCTCGCAGTCAGCCGAGAGCCGCCCGCGCAGGCTGGCATAGTCGCCGACCGCCTCGATCGTCCCGTCGCGGATGATGATCAGCCCGTCTTCGTATTGCACGGCGCAATCCTCCTGCGCCTGCAAGAAGGGGTCGTCTATCAGCGTATAGATGCTGCCGCGCAGGCAAAGTTGATTCGCTGATTCTGTCGGCATAGTCAATCCCGGCGTGTGCTGTTTACTTTCTCCCAGCCGCTGCTCTGCCAGGAGCGAATCATCGCCGCGTGCACATCCGCCACAGCCAGCGCGTCAGACAGGCTGGGCGCGCCGGGCTTTCCCGCTGCCACCGCTTTCAAAAACTGATAGGCTTCGATCACCTTCATATCTTCATAGCCGAGGCCGCTGCCGTCGCCGGGATTGAAATTGCCGTGATAAGGATAACGGTCGCCGCCCACCAGCCGCATATAACCATCGTGGCGACCATCGGCGCTGGGCAAGTAGAGTTGCAGCTCGTTCATACGCTCGAAGTCCCAGCTTAACGCGCCTTTTGTGCCATTGACCTCGAAGGCGAATTGATTTTTGGGTCCAAATATCGTGCGCGAGGCTTCCAGGCTGCCGCGCGCGCCATTCTTAAATTCGACCAGCGCGCCCACATAATCTTCGTTGCTGACCGGTTCTTTGGGGTCATCAGCAGCGCCCCGCGAATAATGCGTGCCTCTTCCTGGCACGGGCAGCGGTCGCTCGGCGATGAAGGTATGCGCGTTGCTGACCAGTCGTTTTACGCCGCCACAGAGGTACAGCGCCATATCGCTCACATGCGCCATGATATCGCCCAGAACGCCATAGCCGGAAACAGCCTCGTCAAAGCGCCAGGACAGCAAACCCAGCGGGTCGCTGCCATACATGCTGAAGAAGCGCCCGCGAAAATGCTGCAGCTCGCCCAGCGCCCCTTGCTGGATCAAGTCACGCGCGTGCATCACCAGTGGCGCCCAGCGATAATTGAAACCGACAAAGCTGAGGATGCCCGCCCGCCGCGCCAGCGCTTCAATCCGCGCGGTTTCGCTAGGGTCGCGCCCGACCGGCTTCTCACAGAAGGTATGCTTGCCCGCTGCTGCCGCCGCCGCCACGATTGGCAAGTGCAGGTGATTGGGCGTGGCGATATTGACGATGTCCACCGCCGGGTCGGCGATGACAGCAGCCCAATCGCCAGTCGCCCGCTCAAAGCCCAGCAAGTCGCGCGCTGATTCGGCTCGTTCGCGCACAGTGTCCGAGCAGATGACCAGCCGCGCGCCCACGCCGCCAGTTGGGAAGCGCTGCCGCACCAGGTTGTAGGAGCGGGCGTGCACTTGTCCCATCCAGCCCATGCCGATGATGCCGATGCCCAGTGTCGTCATTTGGCTGCTTTCCTTGTTACAGACCTAATCAGTTGCTTTCCAGCGGTTCAATATGGTGGCTGAAGCGCGAACGGGGATTTTCGCAATAGAGCCAGGCGCGCGTTTTGCTTATCAAGGTTACGCTGACACGCTGATAAGCCTCGCCTTCGTAGGCATCCAGCAGCGCCAGTTCTTCGTCCGTTACTTCGTAGCGGGTTCCCGAGACGGTCGAGCCGGCTTGGGGCTGCACGATTGTATAATCTGTGTGGATGCCGCGCAGACGCGACAGCCTGTAGCCACGCAAGGTATCCGGGCAGCCAGCGCCCAAAGTCCGTCCCAAGAGCCGTTCCTGGGTAGCTGGGTCGCACAAGGTGCCATAGGCGAAGAGCTTTTCCATCATCAAACCATCCTTGCCAAGCAGCGCTCAAGTCGCAAGGCAGAGCATTTACTCCCCCACAGGTTGGTGCGCGCCATCCAGATAACCAGCCACCCACTTCATCATGTCGACCGCGCCCTGTGGCTGCGCCTGTCCGTGCATCAGCTGGCGGTCGATGCTGTCATCGCTGCGCATGAGCGAGGGTTTGCTGCGGTTCTCCGCCATCTGTGTGATGCGCTGCGCCAGGTTGCGCAGGTTGGTCGCCAGGATATGCCGCTGCTCGTTGGTCAGCGCCTGGCTGAGCGCGTCGACTTCGCTGTGGATGGTGTGGGTGTCGATTTCGGCGGGCGGGCTATCAAAGGCGTCGGCGAGGCGCTCGACAACTGTGAAAGCGGTTTGGATGGCTGCGGAGAATTCACTTGCGTCGCGGCTCTGTAGCCAACGGCGCATTGCCAGCGCTGTTTTGAGGATTTGCTTTTGCGGCTCAATGCCCCGCTGTGCATCCAGCTCGCGCTCCAGCCGCTGCAGTTGCGCCAATGTCAGCGATTGCGCGTACTCGCGCCACCAGGCCTTGACGAGTTCTTGCAGGTTCTTGCTCCAATCGACTTGCCGGCAGAGGCGGGCGATGCCATTGACGAGGGCGGCTGGGTCTTCTTTTTCGCCATACTCCCGCAGCAGCATGCCAACCGCCACGCGACAGCCGCTTTCCTGCCGGGTGGCTTGGCAGCTTTCGTACAGCCTCCAAAGACGATGCTCCGGCACCGTGGCTTCGGGATGTTTGGCGAGCAGCCGCGCCAAGGCTTCCACCATGCGCTGCGCTTGCGTGTCCCAGCGAACCTGATCGAGCAGGCTGAAATAGGCATCGGCCAGCGCTTGTGGCGGAGCGGACTTGATGCTCGCCACGGCAGCCATGATGGCGATGAGCTCCTCCAGTGGCGGCGCAGCCCGCTCCAGCGTCCGAGTCAGCCGCGGGAAGAGCAGCTCCCGCCCCGCCAGATGCTCGGCGGCTTTGGTGGTCAGCTCCAGATCATCACCAGCCAGCAGCCGCGCAAACAAAAAGTCCAGCGCATCGTCCGTCAGCAGTTGGCTGGATTGCGTCATCAGAACCTGGATGAGCGCGCCGGGTTGATACTCGGCGGGCAGGTTGATGCGTTCATCGGCTGCGTAAAAAGTCCACAAGCGCCGCGCCGCCGCCAGCCCGACCAGCGGCTCTTCGGCGTCACTGGAGCCTAAGCCCCGCCGCAGCGCCAGCAATAAAGTGCCCGCGTCATTGTCCGCCAGCGTAGCCAGGTGGGCCGCCGAGGGCGATTGCAGCGCCTGCCGCCTGGGCTCTGGCAGCGGCGCCAGCAGACGCTCATCGCGGCACAAGTCGTCGGCGATATCGGGGAAGCGCCGCGCCGCCAGCATGATTAGCTGCAAGCTCAGGTCGCCATCCGCATAAGCGCGCGCGCGCGCCTGCAAAATGCCCTCGCGCAAGGTGCCGCTTAATTCGTAGCTTGGCGGCTCTCGCGTGAGTAGCTCGAGCCAACTGGCCAAGGTGCCGCCATCGCCAGCCTGGATGGCTACATCCAGCGAAGCGCGCGCCGCGGTCTGCAATCGCGTGATCCAACCTGGCTCGAGTCCCAGATCGATCAATCGATTGCGGATGAATACATAAACGGCATCGGGCTGGTTATCCAGCATGGCATCCAACTGGCGAAGCAGCTGCGCTTCCAGTTGCGGGTCGCCCGCCATTTCTTCGGCAACGCGCCTGCCCGCCGCGCGATCCCGCTTGTGCAGGGCGATTTGCAGCAAGCGCGCAAAATAAAAGCCGCGCAGTTCGCCCACGGGTGGCGCGCCGCTATCCACCGCCGCCAGCACAGCAGCCGTCTCTACATCCGCGCCCGCCGCCACGTGCTTGTCCAGACGATACCGTTCGGTCGCAGCCGCCAATGCTGCCGCCAGGCTGCTGCCCATATCGTCAACGAAGCTATCCATCTGCTGAAGTTCTTCCGCGAGCGCCCCCACATCACCCTGCCATAGCGACCGCAGCAAGTCGAGGTAGGGGTGGGCTGCCGGCGCTTCAACCGCCAGTGGAGCGCCCCATTGTACATGGCTCTCGCCGGGATTGTCAGTATCGGCGAATGTCAATTGTGGCGCTTGCTGGCAGGCGACAGGCGCAACTGTCGCAAAGCTGATTCGCGCCGCAATCGCGCTGGGCAGCAGCGCTTGCAGCCCCGCGACCAGCTCCAGGCGCGCCCGGAAATCGCGCGGATAGCCAGAAAAAACCAGGTTGCCATCCTCAATCAAAACGCCCAACAAGCGCAATGCCTCCGCGAGCCTGTCATCAGCCAGCTTTTCCAGGAGCCACGCCAAGCGCAGGGAGCGGCTGCTGGCTGTGGGCACAACAAAGCCCGGCGTGGACATGGTCATGACCGTCATGTCCAGGTCGGTGGGCGCTTTGGGCAGGTGAGTCAGCCAGTCTTCAAGCTGGCTGGCATCTGGCGCATAGCCCTGTGGCACAAAGACATGATGTTCCGTAAAGCCGGCGTCATCGCGCTTGGGCTGGCAATTGATCAAGAGCATGCGCTTGCTGTCATACGCCAGCATGGCAAGCGCCGGCTGCCGCGCATCATCGCCTGTCCGCATAGGCAACATCTGCGCCAAATCCGTGTAGAAGGTTGTTTCTAGCGAGGGCAGCGCGCCACTAAAACTGAGCAGCCGTCTCGGGCTGTCTTCAGCCTCGTCGGTCGCGCCCAAAATCACATACGCCAGCCCAGAAGCCACAACTGCCACCATCTAACCAAGCTCATTCCCTTGCTTAGCCTGCATTTTGTCAAATTGTTGCGCCGCTTGCAAGCATTTGCGCGCCTTCAAGCAGGGCAATCGTTTCAAATTATTCACTACAGAGGGAACAAGGATACTTACAGAGGGCACAGAGATTTGGTATAGGGGACAGGCGGCGACTCGCCCCAAATGACCCGCCAAGGTCTTTCCCCTCAGCGCGCTCCTGCAACCCGAGTAGAATCAAGAAAGTAATGCGAAAATCTAGCAATGAATGTAGAGGCGCCCCTTGGGGTGCCCGCCGTTTTCTGTGATGATTCTCGGCGAGCCTTTGGCCCGCCCCTACAGATTCCATTCTCACAACCAACCTGGTCTTACTCGGTACCCCCGGCGGTAAAAAACTGACGCGATTGCCATGGCAATAGGTTACAATCGCTGGCGATGTTGCGCCGAGCCCGAGCCGCGCCATGAGGACAACTTGACATGCGAAAGCTATTGCGCACGCTGCTAGCTATAACCTGGCTGCTGGCTGGGGCGCAGGCTTTTGCCCAAGCGGCACCGGCGCAAATCAATGCGGCGCTGCTGGACTTGGGCGCGCGCCTGGGCGAAAACATCGGCATCGACGATCTGGCGCAATGGCGCTGGCAACAGACGACTTTCGCCGACTCGGCTTTGGGTTGCCCCACGGTGGCTGGCGCGGGCGGCGCGGTCATCGGCTACAGCTTCCAGCTGACTCATGGCGGCAGCCTATACGACTACCGGGTTTCCGCCGATAGCGCCATCGTCATCCTGTGCAGCCAAAGCGACCCGCTTGCGACAGCGGCGCAGGTCCCGCCAAGCCCGTATTCCAACAGCCTGTGCCCCGCGGCGACTGGCGGACCGTATATGCAGTCGCGCATTAATGTCGGCATGGACGTGCTGCCGCTGGGCGCGTCGCTGGATTTGCGCGGACAGCCAGCCCTTGATGCCCCGATCTTGCGGTCGATCCCCGCGGGCACAGTCATCCGCATCACCAGCGGTCCCGATTGCGCAGGCGGGTATGTGTGGTGGCTGGCGCTGGTGGGCGGGCAGACCGGCTATATTGCCGAAACGGGCGCAAACCGCTATCTGGTCGAGCCAAAGCCGCCCAATCCGCTGCCCAGCCGCGAGGCGCTTTCGCCACAGATCATCCCCTTCCTGCGTGAGTTCGCGCGCTTGCGGGGCAATTTCCTGCCCGAACACAGCTGGTCCTCCGATGGCTTGACGTTGGTTGTGCCGGGCGCGGCGGGCTCGGACAGTTTGTGGCTCTACGACCTGCGCGAGCCTCTGCTGCGACCGCGGATTCAGTCGGTCGGGGGGCAGCTTGTTTCACTGGCAGCGCGGCCCGGGGCGGCTCAAGCGGCTTTTGGCGGGGCGGATGGCAGGCTCAGCTTGTGGGCATACAGCACCGCCGGGTCTGCGCCCAGTGAGCTGCTCTACCTGGATGCGCATGGCGGGGCGGTATCGGCGCTGGCGTTCAGCCCGGATGGCGCGCGGCTGGCCAGCGCGGGCCCGCTAGCCTATACAAGCTCCGCCGTGCAGCGGGACTTCGCTGCGATTGTTTGGGACTTGGCAACTGTGGCCCAGCAGGCTCTGCTGGCCGGGCACCGGGGATTGATCCGCGCGCTGGCATTCAGCCCGGATGGCGCGCAGGTGGCATCGGGCGCGGATGATGGTATGCTGCGCTTTTGGGGTGCCAGCAGCGGCGAGGCGCGGGCAGTGGTGGCGATTGGCGCTCCAATAGTCGCTTTGGATTACAGCCCGGACGGGCGGCTGGTGGCGGTGGCTTCGGCGCGCGCAGCCGAGAACCTGCTGCTGCTGGATGCTCGGACGGGCGCGCAGGTCGCCAGCTACCCCTTGCCGACGCCCGGCGTAACGGCATTGGACTTCAGCCCCGACAGTCGACTATTGGCGGTGGGCGCGGCACAGGGACTATTCACAATCTGGGATAGCCAGCGCCACAGCCTGTTGACCAGCGGCGGGCTAGACGCGAGCATCCACGACATCAGCTTCAGCCCCGATGGCAGCTTGCTGGCGGTTTCGATAGACAAACACGCGCTGCTGCTCTATGGAGCGCCGCTGGGGTCGGGCTAGCGGCAGGCTGGTCGCGGATGTGATATACTGATAGAAGGGGTCTGTGTTGCGCAGCCGCCCAAGTCAGACCTAGGAGAAAGATTATGTCCTTATTAGATTTATCTGGCACCAAGGAAGGCTCATACAATTTCCAGGAAGTCCTGGGGCAGGGTGGTTTGGGCATTGTGTATCGCGCCATCCAAGACCCGATCGGCCGCATCGTAGCTATCAAGGTTATCCTGCCGGAATTCGCCAACGACCCGAACTTCATCCGCCGCTTCGAAAGCGAGGCGCAGGTGGTGGCGCGCCTGGAGCATCCGCATATCGTGCCGCTATATGACTTTTGGCGCAAAGCGGGCCGCGCCTACCTGGTCATGCGCTACTTGGGCGGCGGCAGCGTGCGCGACCTGGTGAACAAGCAGGGCAGGCTCAGCCTGGATGTAGTCAGCCGCTTCTGCCGGCAGACCTTGTCGGCTATGGCTTTCGCGCATCGCAATGGCGTTGTTCACCGCGATATCAAGCCCGACAATGTTTTTTTGGATGAAGATGGCAATGCCTATTTGAGCGACTTTGGCATCGCGAAATATGTTGATGCCGATGTCACCGCTACGTCCGGGCAAATCGTCGGCACACCAGCTTACCTCGCGCCCGAGCAAATCCGCGGCGAAGCTGCTACCGCGCAGAGCGATATCTACGCCTTTGGCATCATGCTCTATGAGATGCTTTCCGGCGCGCGTCCCTTCACCGATGTTTCCCTGGCCACGCTGGTATATCGGCATCTCAACGAGCCGCTGCCGATGATTGACCACGAGTCGCTCAATGTGCCTGCTGTCTTTAACGGCATCATCCAGCGCGCCACCGCCAAGACCCCGTCGGAGCGCTACCGCGATGCCAGCGAGCTCAATGACGAATTGCAAGAAGCATTGCGTGACTCGGACGAAGTTGTAGAGCTCTCGCTCGAAGAGTTGGACTTTGCCGAGCTGGAGCTATTGGAAACCAAGAATCCCTACAAAGGTTTGCGCGCCTTCCAGCAAGCTGACGCCGCCGACTTCTTCGGGCGCACAGACATGATCGCGCGCGTGTTGCGGCGCTTGCAAGAGCCAGTCGCGCAGAAAAACTTCCTCGCTGTCATTGGCCCCAGCGGCAGCGGCAAATCCAGCCTCGTCAAAGCTGGCGTGCTGCCGGGTTTGCGCAATGGGCGCATCCCTGGCTCGGAAGACTGGTTCTATGCCGAGATGGTGCCCAGCCACGCGCCGCTGGAAGAGCTCTCTTCCGCCCTGTTGAGCGTATCAACAGCCGACCTGCCGGATATGGTCTATACCTTGCGCGACAATGACGATGGCTTGGCGCGCGGCGTGCTTGAGGCGCTGCCCGACACCGATGGCAAACTCGTCTTGATGATCGACCAATTTGAAGAGTTGTTCACCCAGGTCGAGAAAGAAAGCGACCGCCAGCAATTTCTCGATTTGATCCTCAACGCTGTCAATGTCGAGAACAGCCCGGTCATCATCATCGCCACCCTGCGCGCCGACTTTTATGATCGTCCGCTGCTTTATCAGGGCTTTGGCGAGTTGATCCGCTCGCGGACCGAGCTGGCGCTGCCGCTGAATGACGATGAGCTGAAAGAAGCGATCGAAGGACCTGCCGCGCGCGTGGGGGCGGTGCTGGAGCAGGGGCTGGTGGATACCATCATCGGCGATGTCCGTGAACAGCCGGGCGCGCTGCCCTTGCTGCAATACGCGCTCACCGAGCTATTTGAACGGCGCGAAGGCGCTCTGCTGACCATTGCTGCCTATCGTGAAATCGGCGGCACCCTGGGCGCGCTGGCGAAACGCGCCGAAGAAGTCTTCTTGCGTTTTGATGAAGCCGGGCAGAATATGGCGCGCCAGATGTTCCTGCGCCTGGTCACCCTCGGCGAGGGGCAAGAAGATACCCGCCGCCGCATCATGCAAGAGGAGCTGCTAACACTGGGCGATAGCGAAGTCGTAGAAAGCGTCATCGATCGCTTTGGTCGGTATCGCCTGCTCACTTTTGACCGTGATGATGTTACGCGCAGCGCAACCATTGAAGTCGCCCATGAGGCGCTCATCCGCCAGTGGGAACGGCTGCGCGAATGGCTGATGGAAAGCCGCAACGACGTCCGGCTGGAGCGCGAGCTGTTTAATGCCGCGACGGAATGGCAAGCCGCGCGCAAAGACCGCAGCTACCTGATGGCTGGCAATCGCCTGGCTACCTTTGAAGAATGGTCGCAGACCTCCGACATGCGCCTCAACGAGCTGGAGCTGGAGTTCCTGGGTGCCAGCTTGGCTGCGCGCGCCAAACGCGAAGCCGCCGAACGCGAACGCGCTGAACGCGAACGCCGCCTCGAAGCGCAGCAGAAGCGCAACCTGCGTATCGCCGCGGCAGTCTTTGCCGTAGCCGCAGTCGTCGCTGTCATCCTCAGCCTGGTGGCATTTGACCAATCCAACCGCGCTAACGAACAGCGGACCATCGCCGAGAGCGAACGCGAGCGCGCCGATGAACAACGGAGCATCGCTGAAGATGCCCGCCTGGTCGCCGAAGAGCAGCGCGGTATCGCCGAAGACGCCCTGCACATCGCGGAAATCAACGAGCGCAAGAACCTCAGCCTGGCGCTGGCTGCCAATGCCCGCACCGCCCTCAGCGAACATGACTCGGCGCTGGCGCTGCCGGTGGCGATCGAAGCGAGCCATGTCTTTGAGCCGCTGGAAGCCGAGGTCATGCGTGTGCTGGGCGCGGCGGCTTTTTCGCCAGGCCCGCGCTTCCGCTTCACGGATTCGCCCCGTTCTATCCTCGCCGTCGCCTTCAATTCCGATGGCTCTACAGGCGCTTACGCTGGCTCCGAAGGGGTGATTTACCTGGTGAATACCGGCACGGGCGAAAGCGTCGGCAAGATTGCGGCTGGCAGCCCCATCAATGCGGTCGCCTTCAGCCAGGATGATGCCTTGATCGCCGCCGCGCTGTCGGATATGAGCGTCGCTGCCTGGCAGGTAGCTGATGGCAGTGAGGTGTATCGCCTCGTGGGTCACGAAGATATTGTTACCGATGTCGAGTTCAGCGCGGATGGTGTCACGCTGGCTTCTTCCAGCGCTGATTCCACCGTGCGGCTTTGGGATGCAGCCAACGGCGCGGCCTTGCACACCCTTGAGGCGCATATTGATTATGTCTTCAAGCTCAGCTTCAGCCCCGATAGCAGCCGCCTCGCCAGCTCCTCCGCCGCGATTGGCGTGAGGGAGAGCAGCCGGACGCCAGACCATAACACCATCCAGGTTTGGGATGTCTCCAGCGGGGAAAATGTGCTGACCATCCCGCCGGATGGCATTGGCTTCATCCGCGATGTCGAGTTCAGCCCCGATGGCGCGAAGATCGCCGCCACCACCTGGAGCGGCGCTTTGGGCGGCACGGTACGCTTTTATGATGCCGAGACCGGCGCGGAAATCCAACGCATCTATGCCCACCGCGATACAATAGCCAACCTTGAGCTCTCTCCCGATGGCGCGCTGCTGGCCACAGCCTCGCGCGATCAAAGCGTGAAAATGTGGGATATCGAGAAAGGCGTGTTGGTAACGAGTTATGTCGACCTCGGCGATCGCATTCAGGACATCGAGTTCTCCCCGAATGGAGAAACCTTGCTAATCGGCTTGGGCGAAGCCGGCAGCGACAACCCAGCCGATAGCTCTGCCTACCTTTGGGATCTGCGCAATCGCAGCCAGGCCCAGGTCTATGCCGGGCATAGCAACTGGGCCTGGGCGGCGGATATCAGCCCGGGCGGCTCTTTGGTCGCTTCGGGCTCGGGACCGCTGTTCTTCCCCGCCTCGCCGGCTGACCTGGACGCCACCGTGCGTATCTGGAGCGCGACCACGGGGCGGCAGGCGATTGCATTGCGAGGGCACACCCATACGGTCGATTCGGTTAAGTTCTTGCCAGATGGCCAGCGCCTGCTTTCCGCCAGTTGGGACGGCACGATTCGCCTTTGGGATCTGAACACGGGTCGCGAAGCTCGACGCTACAACATTCCTTATGAATCGGGCAGCGCGCCGCCGCGGGTGTATATGATTGACCTGCTGCCGAATGGACAGCAATTTGTGTCTGGCTCCCAGGATGGCGTCATCCGCCTGTGGGATATCGAAAGCGGCGAGGTGCTGCGCGAATACCATGGGCACAGCGCCCAGGTGAACGGCGTGCATATCAGCGATGATGGCGAGTGGATGGTCAGCGCCAGTGGCGGTTGGGATACCAACGGCGATGATTCGACAGTTCGGCTCTGGGATGTGGCGACGGGCGAGCTATTAAAAACTTTCGAGGGGCATACGCACTTCGTGAATTATGCCCGCATCGCGCCCAACAAGGCATTCATCATCAGCACTTCCTGGGATGACAGCGTGCGCATGTGGGATACTTCTACGGGCGAAGAGCTCAAGCAATTCATCGGGCACACGGGCAACACCTTCGGCGTCGACATTACTGAAGACAGCGCTACCATGTTGACAACTTCGTCAGATACTTCAGTGCGCCTGTGGGATATTGCCACGGGCGAAGAGATCAACCGCTACGAGCAGCACAGCGACTGGGTGCAGGAGGTCGTCTTCAGCCGGGACGAATCCTTCGCGGTTTCCGCCTCGCAGGATTTCACCTTGCGGCGCTGGCTGGTGCGGCGCAATGCTGAAGACATCATTGAGTGGGCGCGCGAAAACCGCTACATCCGCCAATTGTCCTGCGCCGAGCGGCAATCTTATCGCCTGGAATGCGAGTCCTGATTCCGCTACTAGGCTATACTGGTCTCGCCAGGCGCTGGGGGGAGCGCCCAAGCTAGCCTAAGGCGAGACCATGCCCGCGGACGGAAACAACCCTAGCGACAGCCCAGAAGCGCAAGAGCCATCGGCTTCCGCCATCTTCGCGCAGATCATGAGCCAGGCAGCCGCCAAAGCCGCGTCTGGCCGCGCGCGCCGGCCAGCGCCGAATTATGTAGAATCGCCCAGCCTCGAGCCAGAGCTTGAGCCGCCGCAGATCCAACGGGTGCGTCCGCGCCTCTCAGTGCCCAAGCCGCGCAATGGCAGCTTTGCCAGCGGCTTCTTGGGTACGACCTTCGTCGTTATCATCAGCACAGCGCTGGTGGCGACGCTGCTGATGTTTTTCGTCGACCCGGGCTATCTTAATCCGCTGGTTGTGCAGGGCTTGCAGCTTGACCGCGAAGGCATCGCCAGTTTCAGCTTGCCCACGCCGGCGCGGACGCCTGTCTGGATGCAGCGTATCGGCATCGTATCCGGGCATCGCGGGCGTGATTCAGGCGCAATCTGCGAAGACGACTATGGCAATGTGCTGCTGCGCGAAGTAGATATCAATTTCGCTGTGGCGCAACGTGTAGTAGCTACTTTGCAGGCGCGCAATTATGCCGTCGACATGCTGGACGAGGCCGACCCGCGCCTGGAGAATTACCGAGCGGCGGCGCTGGTTTCTATCCATTCCAACACCTGCTACGACTTTGGCGAATATGTGAGCGGCTATATCGCGGCAATCTCCGAGGCGCGCCCCCGAACTGGCGTTGACGCCTTCCTGCGCGAGTGCATCGCCATCAATTATGGCGCGAACGTGCCCCTGCGCCGCAGCTTCACCCTCACCGAAGACTTGACCAACTACCATGTTTGGCAAAAGATTCATCCGCTGACGCCGGGCATGATACTGGAAATGGGCTATATGCTGGCTGACCGGGCGACGCTGACCGAAGACCCGAATCTGCTGGCGGATGCCATCACAGCGGGCATCCTCTGCTTCATGGAAAATGCCGGCGGCGTGCCGAGTGCTGCTGCCTATGGCGAATCGCCCGGCTACATCGTGCCTATCCTGGCCACGCCGACGCCCGTGTATTTGCGCTAAACGGGCGAGTCACTGCCTCGCCACTACACCAAACTTCTGTGTCTCTGCGGCAAAACTATTTTGATGCGATTGTCCTGGCTGGTTCGGCGCTTCCTTGCCAAATGGCGCGCGCTATGCTAAGCTGTGCGCAGGATAGGGAGAAGTCGCATAGAGGCCTAGTGCGTCCGCTTGGAAAGCGGATACGGGAAACCGTACGTGGGTTCGAATCCCACCTTCTCCGCTGGGGAGCCCGCTAGCCGGGCTTCTTTGCTGTAGGGAGGCTGCTTGTGTCTGCCCCACCACTTGCCTTGCGCATCAATGGCGAAACGCGCCAGTTGAGGCTGCCGCCCGCGACGCCGCTGCTCTATGCCTTGCGCAACGAGCTCAACTTAAAAGCCGCAAAATACGGCTGCGGAAGCGAACAATGCGGCGCTTGCGCGGCGCTGGTTGATGGCGTGGCGACGCCGAGCTGCCAGTTGCCGCTGAGCCATTGCCAGGGGCTGGATATCGTCACGCTGGAAGGGCTGGCGGAAGGCGGCGACCTGCATCCGCTGCAAGCGGCGTTCCTAGAAGAGCAGGCTGCCCAATGTGGATTTTGCAGCGCAGGCATGATCATCGCGGCGCAAGGCTTGCTCAACCGCGTTCGTTATCCGACCGATGCCGCTATCCGCAGCGCCCTGGCTGGTAATTTGTGTCGCTGTGGCGTGTATGACCGCGTCCGCCGCGCCATAAAATTGCGCACAGGGCGTCTCGAGCCGCCCAGCGTTGAAGTGCTTGCCTGCCCGCCACTTGGGGAAGGCAGCGCAGACGGCTCGCCCTCGCTTTTGACACACCCGCAATTGGACGACTGGCTGCGTATTGAGCCAGCCGGGCGCATCACTATTTTCAGCGGCAAGGTCGAGCTGGGGCAGGGCATCGCCACGGCGCTGGCGCAGATCGCCGCCGAGGAACTGGATGTGGCGCTGGCGCGGATTGATGTGGTCTGCGCCGATACCGCGCGCAGCCCAAACGAAGGCGGCACAACCGGTAGCCGCTCGCTGGAAAGCAGTGGCGTCGCCATTCGCTGCGCGGCGGCTGAAGCGCGTCACCACCTGCTCTCGCTGGCTTACGAAGCGCTGGACTCGCTGACGCCAGCCGAGCGGCTGCAAGTGCGCGATGGCTTCATCAGCGACCCAATTAGCGGGCGCGGCATCAGCTATTGGGAATTGCAGGGCGGCAAGCTTTTTAACCGCCGCATTGATGGCAGCGCCCCACACAAGCCCCCATCCGCCCACAGCCTGGTTGGCACATCAGCGCGGCGCATCGACTTGCGCGGCAAGTTCACAGGCGGCGAAAGCTATGTGCATGATTTAAATCCGCCAGGCTTGCTTCATGCGCGGGCGCTGCGCCCGCCGGGCTATCATGCGCGGCTCGTGAACTTCGATATCGCGGCGGCGCGGGCTTTGCCAGGTGTTAAAGCTGTCCTGCAAGATGGGCAGTTCATCGCCATTGTGTGCGACCGTGAAGACATGGCAGTGGCGGCGGTCGAAGCTGCGCGCGAATTCGCCAGTTGGGACTATGCTGCCGACCTGCCCGACCCAGCCACCACTTTTACGGACCTGGCAGCCAAGCCACGTCATTCGCAGTTGATAGAAGCGGGCAGCCTCAGCGAATCGGCTATCCCGCCGATCAATCCGCCTGCCGACGCGGCGACCACCTTGCGCGTCACCTATACCCGCCCCTTCCAGATGCATGGCTCGCTGGGTCCTTCGGCGGCGCTGGCGGTCTGGGCTGATGGGCGGCTCACGGTCTGGTCGCCAACACAGGCGGCTTTCACTTTGCGCGGGGCGCTGGCGCAGGTTCTAGCGCTGGACGAAGATCAAATTCGCGTCATTCACAGCGAGGGCGCTGGCTGTTACGGGCACAACGGCGCGGATGACGCGGCTCTGGATGCGGCGCTGGTGGCGATGAAGCTGCCGGACAAGCCGATACTGCTGAAGTGGTCGCGCTGGGATGAACACGCCTGGGAGCCCTATGGAAGCGCCATGCGACTGGACATGCAAGCCAGCCTGGATGCCGCCGGAGCAATCTGCGACTGGAATCATGATACCTACAGCTATGCCCATTCGACGCGTCCGGCTGTCGGCTTGTCCAGCTCGGGATTGTTAGCTGCGCGGCATCTGGAGCAGCCGCTTAAAGCGCAGCCGGGCAGGGCGATGGGCGGTTATCACGCGGGCGCGCACCGCAATGCCGACCCGCTTTATGCCTTGCCGCGCCGCCGTATCGTCCGCCACGCCGTCAATGACAGCCCCTTGCGCGTTTCGGCGCTGCGCAGCCTGGGCGCTTATGCCAATATCTTTGCGATCGAGTCGCTGATGGACGAGCTGGCGAATGCGGCTGATTGCGACCCGCTGGCATTTCGCCTGCGGCATCTGCGTGATGAACGGGCGCGGGCTGTGCTGCTGGCGGCTGCGGACAAAGCCGGCTGGCAGCAGCGTGACAAAGGCGCGGGCTGGGGCATGGCGCTGGCGCAGTACAAGAACTTGCAGTGCTATTGCGCCATCATCCTGCGGCTGGCTGTTGACCCCAATGGCGAGATAGCATTGCAGCGCGCCATCATCGCCGCCGACGCCGGGCAGGTGGTCAACCCCGACGGCTTGAGCAACCAGCTCGAAGGCGGTTTCGCGCAAGCCGCCAGTTGGACGCTCTACGAAGCGGTGCGCTGGGACAAGCGCGGCATCACCAGCACAGACTGGGACAGCTATCCGATCCTGCGTTTTCCCGCCGCGCCCAAGATTGAAGTGGTCTTATTGAATCGCCCCGACCAACCTTTCCTGGGCGCTGGCGAAGCGGCGCAGAACCCCACCCCAGCCGCTATCGCCAACGCCATCTTTGACGCGACCGGGCGCAGGCTGCGGGATATCCCTTTTACGCCGGCGAAGTTAGGTAAATCAAGAAAGTAATACAAAAGCGTAACCACCGAGTACACCGAGAGAAAAGCAAGAGTTTTTCTCTGTATCCCCTGCGCCTCTGTGGTGAATAGTTGTTTCACGGCTTAAGACAATTGCAGCTTTACCCGCAGGTACTCCATGCCGCGATTGCCCTTGATGCGGTTGCAGGAGCCGCACAATAGCTGCAAGTTCTCGATGTGGTCGGTGCCGCCTTTTGAGCGCGGGATGATGTGGTCGACTTCCAGGTGCTGAATCTGAAAGTGTTCCGAGCAGCCTTCACAGTTGCCGGCTTGCTCGCCATATAGCGTCTTCTTGTGGGTCGCGGGGCGCGGCAGCTTGCCCATGTCAGTGCGCTGAGGTATGTCGGTGCGGTGGATGGGGTTGGCAAACAAGCCTAACTCTTTGCGCAGGCGCATCTTGGTTAGCTCAATGGCTTTGCCGGCCACATCAATCCCCGCCCACTGCCGTCCCAAATCTTGCGCGGCGATGCAAGTCGTGGCGCAGCCGCAGAAGGGGTCGAAGACCATATCGCCTTCATTGCTGCTGGCGGCGATAAAGCGGCGATAAAGCGCCAGCGGCTTTTGCGTCGGGTAGCCGGTGCGCTCTTTTGCCTGCGAGTTTAGGGTTGAGATTTCGAAAACATCGCGCATTGCCTGCATTCGGCTATCGTCGTCTGTGTATTCTTGTTCAAGCCGCCCATCTTCATCGACTTTGCTGCGTCTGGCTCGCTTGTGTTTGGACTTTGGGCTATAGGGTTCGCGCAGCACATTGAAACCCGCGTCAGGGAAGGCATAGAAGAGAATGTCATCGTGCATCCGCTGAAAATGCCGCGCCGCGCCTGTCCAACGGCGATAGCTCCATACGATGTTGTTGCGGAAATTGCGGCGGCCGAAAATCGCGTCCATGACCAATTTCAAATAATGAGCCATCGTCTGGTCACAATGCAGATAGATACTGCCGGTCGGCTTGAGGATGCGGCGCATCTCCAGCAGCCTGACCGCCATATAGACCAGGTAGGA
Organism: Chloroflexota bacterium; assembly: GCA_009840575.1. Classification (GTDB taxonomy): domain Bacteria; phylum Chloroflexota; class Anaerolineae; order Aggregatilineales; family Phototrophicaceae; genus UBA6055. The sequence goes on from VXNO01000135.1 coordinate 21,169, forward strand.
CTTGTCGCTGTCGGTCATCGCCGCCAGCAGGACGCGATACAGCGCCGGGTGCTTGCTCTCGATGAGGTTGATCCACTCGGTATCGATATCCGAGAGCGTCCAGGTATCTTTGAATTCAGCGCCGGCTGCCTGCGAGCCGATTGGCGCGGCGTAATTGGCGTTGGAATTGAAGGGCGGGTCAAGGCAAATTAAGTCGATGCACGCGGAGTTCATGCCACGCATGATATCGAGGCAGTCGGCTGTCCAGATGGTTTGGTTGGCAAAGTTCATAGGAACAAGGATAGCCGACTCTCAATGCCCCGACAAGGTTCTTGCGATTTACTTGTACTTTGTCCGCCCTATTTCGTCAGCTTGATGACCGACACATGCGCATTGGGCGCGACTGCTGGACCCAGGATGACAGTCTTGCCATCTCCCTGATTCAGAGTGAGCGGCGCATCTACAGACGGATCCAGCCATTCGGCGCTGCTTGCATCCAGCCGCGGTAGAACAAGGCGTCCGCTGGCGGGCCAATCGAAGACATGCAGGTAGATCGCGCCGTCCTTTTGCGTGGTTCGGCAGCATTCGATGCCTTGCACAGGCCCCGGCTGCGTACCATAGATCGCCTCGCTATGCGCATCCAGCCATGCGCCCATCTCTTGCAGGCGTTGGGCACTCGGCTCTGGCACTGCGCCGGTGGCATCTGGCCCGATATTCAGTAGGTAGTTGCCGCCTTTGCTGACAATATCGACCAGGTTGCGCAACAGTTGCGCAGTCGATTTCCAGTTGTGGTCATGCGTCTTGAAGCCCCAGGTGTCGTTGATGGTGGCGGGCGTTTCCCAGTCGATTTCGGCTTGCAGGTCGGGCGGGATGGCGTTGTCCTGCGCCGTGGCATAATCGCCCAACTGGTTGCCCAGCCGGCCGCAGACCAGGCAATCGGGCTGCAAACGATGCACGAGCTCGAGTAGTTCCTGGCTCTGCTGCCGCGAGATGATGCGTGGCGTATCGAACCAGATGAGGGCGATGGGACCATAGTTGCTGAGGATCTCGCGCACCTGCGGCTTGACATAGTTGTCGATGTAATCGCCGAAGTCTTGCTGTGCCTCGTCAAAGTCCCAGGCGTTGCCGTAGCCATTGGGGTGGTGCCAATCCTGAGTCTGCGAATAATACAGCCCCAGCCTGATGCCTTCGCGCGCGCAGGCGGCCGCCAGCTCGCCCAGCGCATCGCGGCCAAAGGGACTGCCATCGACAATGTTGTAACCGGTCTCGGCGCTGTCATACAGGCAGAAGCCATCGTGGTGCTTGGAGGTCAAGACGATGTATTTCTGCCCAGCCGCCTTCGCCAGCTTGACGATGGCATCAGCATCATAATTGACCGGGTTGAATTGCGTCGCCAGCTGCTCGTATTCGGCGATGGGGATTTCCGCGCGCAGCATGATCCACTCGCCGATGCCGGGGATGTGCTGTCCTTTCCAGACGCCCGCCGGGATGCTGTATACGCCCCAGTGAATGAACATGCCGAACTTCGCCGCGCGCCACCAGTCCAGCCGCGCGTCCTGGTTGGCACCGGGGCGTTGTCCGCGCTCGGCTTTGAAGTATTCCATCTCAGCCATGCTCTTATCCTCCATTCAGCTCAATCGCGTAAGCGCAGACCGCGAAGTCGGATTGCTGGGACGGGGCGGACAGGCTTAAGCCGCCTTCATCCTGCGACCAGGTGATTGGCTCGTCCCTGCCCAACATGCGCGCGTTGGCAACTTCCACTTCGCCGCTGCCCAGCGATTTGATGCGCGCCTGCCCTTGTGGGTAGGCCAGCAGGAAAGCGTAGAGCGTGTCGCCTTTCTGCGTGAATCGGATATCCGCCGGCGTAAAAGCGTCCCGCGAGGTATCGGTGAAAGCGCCTTCGGGAACGGGCGTGGGGCCTTCGCCGAAGACGCGCCAGGGACGGGTCTCGTAGATGCCCTCGCCATGCACAGCCAGCCAGCGCCCCATCTCGCGCAGCATCTCCTGTTCGGCCTCGGGGATGCTGCCATCGGCGCGCGGACCCACATTCAGCAGCAGCGCCCCGTTCTTGCTGACGATATCGACCAGGTCGGCGATTAGGTCGCCCGTTTGTTTGTAATCGTGATTATCAATATAGCCCCAGCTGTTCTTGGAGACCGATGTGTCGTTCTGCCAGAAGAACTTGCGAATATCGCTGAGCTGCCCGCGTTCGATATCGAAGACAGCCACGCCTTCGGGGTAGGAATCGTACTTGTGGTTGATGGCAACGCCCAGCCCCCATTCTTCGCCGCGGTTGTAATAATGGGCGGCGAAGCGCTGCAAATAGGGCTCGAAGACGATTTGCTCGATCCACCAATCGAACCAGACGACCTGCGGACGGTATTTATCCACCAGCTCGCAGCAGCGCGCCAGCCAATCTTCCAGGAACTTGGCATCGGGGCGCGGCTGCCAGTCTTTCTGCTTCCACTCGGCGCGGTTGGTCTTGTCTTTGGATGCCTCTACCGCCGGTCCATACAAGCCATCGTTGGCGGGGTCTTGCACATCGGAGGGGAAGCCGCGCCCGCCATCAAAGAACCACCAATGCTCGGCGCGATGCGATGACACCGCGAAGACCATATCCTGCGCGCGCACCGCCTCCGCCAGCTCGCCACAGATATCGCGCTTGGGCCCCATCTTGGCGGCGCACCAGTCGGTGAGCGCGGAATCGTACATGGAAAAGCCATCGTGATGCTCGGCGACCGGCATGACAAATCGCGCGCCAGCCTCTTTGAATAGCCGCGCCCATTCGGCGGCGTCAAACTTCTCCGCCGTCAGCATGGGGATGAAGTCCTTGTAACCGAAGTCGGTATGCTCGCCCCAGGTCTGGCGGTGGTGCTCAAAAGCCGGGTCGTCTTGCAAATACATGCGGCGCGGATACCATTCGTTGCCAAAAGCCGGCACGCAGTAGGGTCCCCAGTGGATGAAGATGCCGAACTTGGCGTCTTGATACCATTGCGGGATCTCGTATTGCGCCAGCGATTCCCAAGTTGGCTCGTATTTTGGCATGGCATAGCTCCTCTGTTGAATTCTCAAGCACGCATTGTAGCCGATGATTAGCGACGCGCAAAATCTACCCCCCTCGGTCCCCCCGACGGATCGGGGGGAAGGCATCGCCGAGATTCTCAGAGCCTCTGGCAGAAAATCAAATCCGATGAAATAAGCTCCCCTCCCCGATGCTTCGGGGTAGGGGCCGGGGGTGGGGTAGTCAATGCTTACCCCGCGATGAGACGCTGGCAGGCGGGGCTGTCAAAATTGTCGCGCACCCATTCGGCTTTTTCACGGGCGCTATCCCAAGCCAGCTTCGCCAGGTCCTTATCCGCCATCCAGCCGACATCCTTGCGCCGATTTTGTTTCTGCAAACCGGAGAGCGTGTAGGCGTGGCTCTTGCGGCGGTTGCAAGGCCCACACAGCAAGACGCGATTGCTGATATCATTGCGACCGCCATCGGCTTTGGGCTGGATGTGATCCAGCTGCATGAACTCCACCTCGAGCACCCGCCCGCAGCCCGCGCAGATTACGCCCGCGCCGGACTTTTGCGCGGCCGCCAGCAGGCGCGTCATCTGCTTGCGGGTCAGGCGCTGCCAGGGCTCCTGGGCGCGCTGGATTTTCAGGTTGAGCTTGGGCGCGGCGACTTCGTTGTCATCTGTGCGGACGGGCGGCTGGACTGTGTAATGCACCCGGTGCGGGAACATGACCTTGGCCCCCTCTTCGCGGGTGAAGAGCCACTCGTCTTTGAGCCGCTCCAGCACAGTCTCATGCGCCTTGTCCCAGATATCCATGCCCACCCAGCGGCGCTTGAGCTGCTCGGCGGCGACCGGCGTGGTCGCGCAGCCACAG
>VXNO01000116.1 GCA_009840575.1 Chloroflexota bacterium
GTCGGGGTACCCGGATTCGAACCGGGGACCTCTTACACCCCATGCAAGCGCGCTAGCCGGACTGCGCCATACCCCGACACTGTATCCAGTATAGCACAATGGTAGCCTGCTGCCAAGTGCCAGGCTACTCATCAATTGGCAGCACATCAAAGGTACAGGATTCGTAATCGCGCCCGATGATGACCAGATAATCAAATGCGCGGTCGGCTTTGGGGTCAATCGTAACTTGCTCGGCATCCAGATTGAGCGCAGCTAGCAATCGCGGCACGGGGCTGCCTTTCTGCGTGCCAACCTGGTCGATGAGCTGGCTGCTTTCTGTGAATTGACTGTCTGTCAATGTCCCCAGCGCGATTGCCTGGTGCCCACCCCAGCGCAGCCTTTCGCTGGCGACGATGTCCCAATTCTCATGGCTGGACGCGTTGTAAATGCCGATCGAGTGCATGGCCAGCGATGCCTGATTGGGGGATGGCGGCGTATAGAAATCCTGCATGAGCTGGTGCACTCGATCGCGCATGGGCAGCAGGACCTGCGCGCCATCGCTGGCTACCCAGTCGCGCGTATGAAAGTCGCTTTGAAATGTGAAGTGCTCGATGCTGTCGAGCTCCAGATTGAGCAGATGTGGCAGCAGGCGCAAGATCAAATCAAAGGGAATATCGGTCTCGGTCAAGCTGGTCAGCTCCCCCCACAGGCTGGGTATGGCGGTGAGCAGCCCTTGTTGCCGCGCCGCCCGCCACATGGCTCGCAGCAATATCTGCTGGCGGCGTCCGCGATCCAAATCGCTGGTGTTGCGCCGTGTGCGCGCATACCACAGGGCATCGAAGCCATCAAAGCTGTGATAGCCGACGGGCAGGGTGCGCAAGGCATAGTCGGCCGGATTTGCCGAACCGCGCTTGTCCCGGGCGACCGGGTAATAATCGCGGTAGGCGCAATCCACAGCGATATTCACGCCGCCCAGTCGATCGATGACGGCTTCAAATGCGCTGAAATTGACCAGCGCGTAATAGTGAACATTGATGCCGAAATTGTAAAACAGCGTCTGGCGCAGAAAGCCAAAGCCGCCGCCCGGCTGCCATTCGCGGTAGTCGCCAATGCCATAGGCGGTGTTCAGTCGCCCCATGTTGCCATGCGGCATATAGACGAAGAGATCGCGCGGCAGGCTGAGCATCGCCGCATCGCCGGTGTCCAGGTTTAGCGATACCACAACCATCGTGTCCGTGCGTACAAATTGGTCTTCCGTAAGTTCGTTATCGCCGCCCAACAAGGCGATATTGACCAAGCTGTGCGCGCGGATGATTCTCTGCGCTGGCGGCGGGACTTTTGTGCCAGCCAGGTTTGGGCTTGACGGCTTGGCTGGCACCAATAGCGTGGGCAGCGGGATGGTGTTTGGCGCTTCATTTTCCGTTGTCGATGTCGGACTTGGTGGCGCGGCTGGCGTCGACGCATCTTGCAGCAGGACGAATTGCCAACGGGGGGATAAGCCACTGGTAGCGTCGCTGCTGGACATGGCGGTGGCGGTGGCTCGATAGGCAGCCCGCCGCGAGGCGCTATCACCGGCAGGGTTGGATGCCGCAGCCAGCTCAAGTAGTTGCAGCAGGCTCCAGCCCAGCGCCAAGATGAGCGCCGCGAGCAATATCCACAGCGAAACGCGAGTGAAGCGGCTCAGCAAAGGTGAAAACGCGCGCATCAGCGATCCGTACTCAGCCTGTCAATACTGCGCAGCCATAAGAAAGTCTAGCGAGCTGGCGGGATTGGCGGTTGGAACAGCAGCGGAATCTCGCAAAAGCCTGCATTGATTTGTACACCTTCCGCATCAAGCACCTCCAAACGCAAGCTGTGCAAGCCCGACCCAAAAATCTCGATGTTGAGCAAAGCCAATACCTCGTCCTGCTTTGCCGCTGCCGACTCGTAATAAAGCGCATAGTCCAGCGACCCGCCTGGTCTTATCAATAGGCGATACCTGCCACCGGCTGGAACAGCAGCGCTGCCTCGGATGGCGACAATATCCGCCAGTTCTGACATGGGCGCAAACTGCATGAATGCCGCCGAGCGGGAAGCGCAGCCACGGACATCATCCTCCTGCTCTGTGGCTGACGAAGTTGCGGAGGGCGCTGGCAAGTCGGGCGGGCTGGGCAAAAGGATGCGCTCGCCCGGCAGCGCTCCGCGCACATAACTGAAGCAATTTCCATCGCGCAGCGCGACCAGGCTGGTTCCGCTTTGCTCTGCGAGCGCGAAGAGGGTATCGCCAGGTTTAACTTGATAAGGCAGCCAGTCCGCGCGCACCCGGCAGGCATCTGGTAGTCCTGGCTGCGGCGTCCCATGCAGCGTCGGTGTTGGCAGCAAGACAGCGTCAAGCCGCGGCAATGCCCTTGGTCCGGGCAAGTCTGCCACAGCGCCCTCAATGACCATAGGCGCTGGCTGCGTCGGGGAAGCAATTTCGACCGGTAACTCCAGGCGAGATTGTGTCGGGCTGGCAATTGGCGGCGCAGGTTCAGTCGGCTCAATAGCCAAAGTTGGCGCTGCGGTGATTTGCGCAGTTGCCAAGACCGACGCTTCTGTAGCTGCAATCGCCGTGCTCGTCGCGGTGGCGGGACTTGTTGCTGTGGGCGTGATTGTCGCTGTGGCAGTGGCA
>VXNO01000041.1 GCA_009840575.1 Chloroflexota bacterium
TACCGTCCAAGACCAGCCGATGGGACCCAAACAGCCACGCTCAACTGTCCTTAGCGAGCAAGAGGAAACCATCATTGTTGCCTTCCGCAGCAAGACCCGGCTGCCGCTTGATGACTGCCTTTACGCTCTGCAAGAGACGATACCGCATTTGACGCGCTCTAGTTTGCATCGCTGCCTCAAACGTCATGGCATCAGCCGTTTGCCCGAAACCGAGAGCAAGCTTCCCAAGAAGCAGCGCTTCAAAAAGTATCCCATCGGCTATTTTCACCTGGACATCTGCTGCCAAGATTCAAAACGCCCATGACAGCCGTGAAATTGCTTACGCGCTGGAGCAGTTTCATTTGCCGCATGAGAAGTTGGTGGCTGCGCGCGGTAACAGCGGCATTTAGCGCGCCCGTTGACACGGATGCCAGCCCGCCACTTGCCTTCTGCACAGCGTTCAACAAGCCACCAATCCCTTCGGGGTCAACAAGTTGCCCGGACTCGCGCAGCCAGGCGGCAATTTGCTTGCTGGACGAGTAGCGGATAATCCCGCCTACGCGCTCCAGTCGGCCGCTTTCCAGCCCTAGCGCAATTTGCGGCGGGATGTCGAAATAGACTTTGAGTGACATTATGAGCCTCGCTGCCTGTGTAGGTTTGTGCCGGGATGCGCAAATGAGTATATATAATCAACAAGCAAATCCACTGAAATCTCGGTGGCGAGTGACAAACTGGGCGGACAAGGAGTAGACTTGTGAATATTAGCGAAACACAGGCTCTTTTGCGACAAGCAGTTGAGTATGGCTGCGAGTACCTGGGCAGCTTGGACGAGCGCCCGGTGTTTCCCGATGCCGTTGCCTTGGCAGCGTTGGAGGGCTTTGACGAGCCGCTGCCGGGCCAGCCGACTCCGCCAGGCGATGTTCTGCGGGAATTGCAGCGACTGGGCTCGTCAGCCACGACAGCCAATGCCGGCGGGCGTTATTTTGGCTTTGTGAATGGCGGGGCGCTGCCAGCTGCCTTGGCGGGGCGCGTGCTGGCGGATTGCTGGGATCAAAATGCCGCGCTGCAGCAGATGTCGCCAGTCGCCGCCAAGCTGGAAGCCGTCTGTGAGCGCTGGCTGGTCGACCTGCTGCGCCTGCCTGAGCAAAGCGCGGTGGGCTTGGTCAGCGGCACATCGGTGGCATCGCTCTGCGGGCTGTTGGCGGGCAGAAATACACTCCTAACGCGAGCCGGCTGGAATGTCAAGCAAGAAGGTCTGTTTGGCGCGCCGGCTTTGCGCGTGGTGATGGGCAGCAGCGCGCATGCCACCATCCGCAAGGCGCTGGCTATCCTGGGCATAGGCGCGGCGCAGATCGAGCTTGTCCCTGTCGATGCGCAAGGGCGCATGAACGCTAAGGCTCTGCCGCCGCTGGACGAACGCAGCTTGCTGGTTGTGCAGGCGGGCAATGTCAATAGTGGCGCTTTTGACCCCTTTATCCCGCTCTGCCAAGCTGCCCGGCGAGTGGGTGCCTGGGTGCATGTCGATGGCGCATTCGGCTTGTGGGCACGCGCATGTGAAGCCACCCAAGCGCTCACCGATGGGGTCGATCTGGCCGATTCCTGGTCGGTCGATGCGCACAAGACCTTGAATAGTCCCTACGACTGCGGCTTGATCATCTGTCGCGACCGCCGAGCTTTGGCAGCGGCGCTACAAGCCAACGATGCCTATCTGCATTTTGGCGAAGGACGCGATGGCATGCTCTATACGCCCGATATGTCGCGGCGAGCGCGGAGTATCGAAGTATGGGCGGCGCTGAAATCGCTGGGGCGGGCGGGCGTGGCTGCGCTGGTGGCACAGCTCTGCGGGCGAGCGCGACAATTTGCCGACGAGCTGGGCGCGCAGGGCTTCCGTATCTTGAACGATGTGGTCTTCAATCAAACGCTGGTCGCTTGCGCAGCGCCCGCGTTGACCCAGCGCACCTTGGACTATGTGCAAAAAAGCGGCGAATGCTGGTGCAGCGGGACTATGTGGCGCGGCGAACCCGCCATCCGCGTCAGCGTGTGCTCGTGGAAGACAAGCGGCGGCGACGTGCGACGCTCTGTCGCGGCATTTGTAGCTGCTCGCGAGCGGGCAGAATCGCTCAACACCTAACCCGCGTACAAATCGGCGATTGCCCCGCGCAGCTGCACCGCCTCGCGCAGGTCGGTATTGTCGGAGAATTGGTCGATGCCGCCGATGAGCGAGCGCGCGGCGATTTGCTGCAGCTCGTCGCAGGCGATGCGCTCCAAAAGCGCCTGGGTATATCGCCAGGCATTACTCACCATGAAGCCGCGACCATGGAACTCCTGCACAGCCGGCGCGATTGGCTGCGTCAGTTGCAAGTTGTTGTGCAGGCGGTTGAGGATTTGCCAGGCTCCGCAAAGATGGCTTTCGCGCTCGCGGTAATCGCTGGCTAGCTGCGCAGCCGCCAATATCGGCGCAAGCTCATGGGCGCAAGCCAGCCGCTGGAAGGCGCTGCCCAGCCACTTGGGGTATGGCGCGTAAGCTCGCTCCATCAAGAAGCACAACAGCAGGATCGAGCGCGCAAGCCGCCCCGCGATCAAACGACTGCCTAGTTCATCGCCGACCGCGCCGGCTCGCGGCACCAGGTGCTCGTCCTGGGCGATGCGCTGCCAGCCACAAGCCAGCAGATAGAGCCAGACATCGCGCGGATAATAGGCGAAACGTTGGCGAATCGTTTCTATCCCCAGCGCATCGTGGAAGACAGCCCCGCTGGTGAAAGATAGCAGTTTTTGCTGAGGGAGGCTCAACCAGTCGGTGGCGCGCAAATCATGTTTGCTGCCCAAGCCGAGATGCGCGCGCATGAAGTTATCGATGGTCAGCAGTTCGACGCGGTGATTCACCTTTCCGCTGTCGGTCGGCGCGAGCAACCGCGTGCCTTTGTCGTCGGCTTGGTGCTTGGGCGCGCTCCAGTTGGTGGCATAGCCGCGAAACTGACGCGGCAAGTGGCGACGCAAGGTCTGTGTAATGCCGGCTGACAAACGAGTCTGCTCGGGCGCGGACAGGAATAGCTGCAAGCGCGGACCCCAATTGTGATCGCGCGAGACAGCGTCATCATAGCCCAGCACCTCAGAGCCGCTGCCAATCAAGGCGGCGCTGTGCAGCAGGCGCGGATAATGAGAGGCGAGGACAGGCTGCACCGCCTCGTGATAAAAGGCGCGCGCCAAGCCCAGCCCGCTGATGTTTGCGCTCATGCCCGCATTATAGTCATTCACCACAGAGTCCATAAAAACTATCATATCCCCTAGCGCCGAGTCCTGTGTATAATGCCTGCTACGGTCAAGGAATTTTAAGTGGGAGTACGATAGCCGTGTCAGAAGCAAATCGCCTGCAGGAACTGCGCGACCAAATTGACCCGATCAACCTGGATATCCTGGCTTTGTTGAACAAGCGCGCCGAGATCGCCTTGGAAATCGGCCAGGTGCTGCAGAGCATGGGCACAAGCCATTATGACCCGCAGCGTGAAGCCGAGATGCTCACCGCGCTGCAATACGCCAACGAAGGGCCTTTCAGCAACGAAGCCATCAGCAAGCTCTTCAGCGAGGTCTTCCGCGCGACGTTAGCGCTGGAAGAGCAGGACGCGCGCCAGACTATCCTCGTGCAGCGCAAGCGCCCTGACCAGCACACCATCATCGAGTTTGACAACGGACTGCGCCTGGGCAACGACACCTTCGAGGTCATCGCCGGTCCCTGCGCGGTAGAGAGCTACGCGCAGATGGACACAGTCGCGGCGGCGCTGGCGGAGCGGGGCGTCAAGATGATCCGCGGCATGGGTTACAAACCGCGCACATCGCCTTACGACTTCCAGGGCATGGGCGAAGAAGGCTTGAAGATCGCCCGCCGCGTCGCCAACAAATACGGGCTGGCCGTCATCAGCGAAGTACTGGATATGTCGCTCATCCCCATGATGGACGAATATGTAGATGCCTTCTGGGTGGGCGCGCGCAATATGCAAAACAGCTTCTTGCTGCGGGCGCTGGGCAAGCAGAGCAAACCCGTGCTGCTGAAACGCGGCTTTGGCGCAACCTTAAAAGAGTTCATCTACGCCGCCGAATACATCATGGCTAGCGGCAATCAGCAGGTCATCCTGATGGAACGCGGCATCCGCACTTTCAGCGAGTGGACGCGCAATACGCTGGATATCAGCGCGGTGCCGCTGCTCAAGCAAGAGACGCACCTGCCCATTATCGTCGATATTTCGCATTCGGCGGGTCGGCGCGATATCGCCAATCCGCTGGGGCGGGTGGCGCGTGTCTGTGGCGCTGACGGGCTGATGGTCGAGGTACACCCCAACCCCGATGTCGCCATGTCCGATGCCAAGCAGCAGCTCAACCTCGCTCAGTTCAATCAACTCATGGACGATATCGAATCGATCGGCGGGCGTTACTAGCTGGACGCGCGCAACCGTCTTCGCCCTTGCCTGGCTGCTGCTTGGGGAAGGGCGGAATAGCCATGGCAAGCAAGATGTGGCAGCGGCTGACTCATTACAAGCTGGCGGTGGTGGTTGCCATAGCTATCTTGACGCGGCTGGCTACGCTACTAATGCTGCCGGATGTTTTTGCTTATAGCGAGCCAGGCGGCGAGGTTCACGGCTCGGTCGCTTACGATGAATATGCGCGGAATCTGCTGGCGACAGGCGTCTACGGGCATTCGCCGGGGGTACCGGACGCGGGCTTGCCGCCACTGTACAGCGTCATCCTGACGGCGATTTATGGCGTCTTCGGGCGCAGTTATCTGGCGGTGGCGCTATGGCATATCGTCTTCGACGCGCTGTCAATCGCCTTGCTGACGGCGATTTGTCGGCGGCTGACGTTTACCCCCCCTCGGTCCCCCCGACGAGTCGGAGGGAGGCAAAACGCGCCTCTTCCCGCGAATAGTTGGGGGGAAACCGTCGGCGCGCTGGCTGGATTGTTCTTCGCGCTGTATCCCTATCTGATCTTCCAAAACCTGGCGCTCAACGATACGGCGCTGTGGATCCTGCTGCTGCATACATTTGTGTGGCTGCTGGTTCTACTGGGGGAGCGGACGCAATGGGACAAAGGCGCGCTTTTTTTGGCGCTGGCGGCGGGCATTGTGCTGGGCTTATCGGCATTGGCGCGGGCGCTGCTGCCAGCGTTGGCGCTACTCGCGTTGCCCTGCTTGGCCTTGCGGCTGGGCTGGCGCGGGACGCTGCTGCGTATGCTGCCGGTCGCGATTATGAGCCTGCTGGTTGTCTTGCCTTGGCTGCTGCGCGGCGCGGCGATTTATGGCGGCTTCGTGCCTATCGCCCTGAATAGCGGCGAGAATATCTATCAAGGCAATCACCCGTATACGACCGCCATCTTGCGCGCCGGCTACGATGCGCAATGGCTGCCAGCGCCACAAGCTGCCCCGCCCCGTGACCAGCCGCTGGCGCGCAACGCCTACCTCAGCCAAGCCGGCTGGGCTTTTCTGCGTGAACATCCTGAGCAGGTCCCGCAGTTGCTGCTGACAAAACTGCTGGTGCAGTGGAATCCGCAAGTTACGCCGCTGATGAACCTGCGCCAGGGCGAGCGGCTGACCATTGATGCAGACGGGAATGTGCTGATTGTCACGGATGGCGAATCGCACATCGGCGTTACGCGGGCGAACGCGGCTTACCAGGATGACGGCTTGTTTGCCGTGCTGGGGCGGAGACTGCATCTGTTTTATTTCGGCGGATTGTGGCTGCTGGCGATACTCGGCGCTTGGCTGGCTCGGCGCGATTGGCGCTCATTGAGCCTGCTCTATGCCGTGCAGTTGAGCCAAACAGCCATCTACCTGCTCTTTCATCCCAGCACGCGCTATCGCTCGCCCACTGACCCGCTGCTCTTCGTGTTTTCGGCACTGGCGGTCCTGCATTTTGCCGCTCGCTGGCGTGAGAATTGAAAAGATTTACCACAGAGCGCACAGAGGATTAATGTAGGGGACAGGCGGCGACTCCGTCCCCACATGACAGAGAATGAAGAGGGCAAGCCTTACAGACTGCCCTGTCTGCGGCTAGAATTGCCGCGCCTGGCACAATAGGGAGACACAGCTCACCATGCGACTCGCCATCATCGGCACCCCCAACAGCGGCAAGACCACCATCTTCAACGCGCTGACCGGCGGCGACTATCAAACCAGCGCCGCCTCCAGCGGGCAATTCGCCATAAACAGCGCCACCGTGCGCGTGCCGGACGAGCGCGTCAATCATTTGAGCCAGGTGGTTCAGCCGCGCAAAAGTACCTACGCGCAGATCACCTATGCCGATGTGGCTGGCTTGGACAAGGGCATCGGCGAAGGCGGGCTGGCGGGGCAATTCCGCAGCGAACTATCGCAGGCGGATGGCTTTTTGCATGTCTTGCGCTGCTTTGATGATGCGCGCGCCCCCCACCCCTACCAGCGCATTGACCCTGCCCAAGACCTGGAAATCATCGACAGCGAATTCCTGCTGCTGGACATGCTGGCGGTCGAGGCGCGCCTGGGGCGCATCGAATCGGAACTGCGCCTGAAAGGCTCCAAAGCTGATAAAAACCTGCTGATCGAAGCGCCGTTATTCAACAAGCTGCGCGCCCATCTCGAAGCCGAGCAACCCCTGCGCAGCCTGTCGCTGGAGGCCGCCGAAGAAAAAATGATCCGCGGCTTTGGCTTTTTGACGCGCAAACCAGTGCTGGCGCTGCTGAATATGGGCGATGAAGCAGAGGCCGCGCCCCCGGCTGTGCAGCTTCCTTACCCGCGAGCGGCGCTGGCTGCCATCCACGGCGCGCTGGAAGCCGAGCTCGCCCAGTTGGATGCCGCCGATACTGCCCTGTTCATGGACGAATATGGCATCAATGAATTGTCGCGCAGCAAGGTCATCCGCCTGTCCTACCAGTTGCTGGGCATCCGCTCCTTCTTCACCATCGGCGGCGACGAAGTCCGCGCCTGGAGCTTCCCGGAAGGCGCAAATGCCAAACAAGCCGCGGGCTTGATTCATAGCGACTTCGAGCACGGTTTCATCCGCGCCGAGGTCTTCCGTTATGCCGACTTGCTTGAGCTGGGGAGCGAAAGCGCCATCAAAGCAGCGGGCAAGCAGCGGCTGGAAGGCAAGAACTACCTCGTCCAGGATGGCGACATCATGAACATCCGCCACAGCAGCTAGAGAGTCGCTGTAAAGCGCGCCAATCAACAACTGGCGTCTTTGCCATCAGCGCCGAATATCTGCAAACGTTGCGCGCTATCCCGCAGGGACTGGACGCTGCGTCTGCGATAGTGAAATTGCAATGCCCAACGGCGTCTGCGCGAGCGGCTGGGCGGCGTGCCATGCTGCAGCAGGCAATGAAAAAGCAGACAGCCGCCCGGGCGCAGGGGCACAGCGACGCTGTGACCGACCGGCACATCCGTATCGCATATCTGCCAATCGCGCCGCTGCCAATGCAAGACGGGTCCCTCCAGGTGGCTGCCTGGTATGAGCATCATGCAGCCATTTTCTGGCAGCGCTTCATCCAGCGCGATCCAAGCGCCAACGATAGTCGTGCCGGCGGGATAGTCGAAGTAAGCCATATCTTGATGCCAAGGTTTCTCACGGCCGATGAGCGGCGGTTTGAGCAGCGCCATATCTTGTGAGAGCGCTGGCTGCTCGCCCAGGATGCGCCCGACTACATCAAGCAAGCCGGGATTCTCAGCACATGCTTGTAAGCGCGCATCATTGCCGATGATAGGCATGAGTTTGCGCACGCTATCCAGCCGCTGCGCCTGGCTCCAAGCAGGCAATTGGTCACGCGCCGCCGCCTCATAGATAATGTTATCGCCGCCGCGCATCAAGGCCGCATGCAAGCCCGCCCGCGCCGCCGAGACCTGTGCCGCGGCAAAGGCATCGTGCACGACCAAGAAACCCAACCTGTGGAATTGCTCGATATCGGCATCGCGGACATCTGCGAAGCCGGCGCTGCCGCTGGTCACCTGCGCGCCGTAGTCATATAACCCTGCTGGTGGCGCTTTAGCCGCGTAATGCTCGATTCTCATAGCTATTCTCCTTTCGCTTCTGATGCGCCTCGATGGCTTCGGCAACTTGCAGCCAGGCATCGGTATCCAGCAGCGCCACCTCGTCATCGCTCCAGAATTGATAGGCGATCTGCTGGGCGGCTGGCGAGGCGGGCTGCCCGCGCGCGATAGCCCAGGCTCCGCTGCGCCGTCCATAGTACTGCTCGACCAACACCGCCATGATGGCATTGGCTGTCGCGCTGACCAGGTAGCCGATGCGCCCCGGCAACGCGCCCGGCTGCAACGCCCGCGCCATATCCGCCAGCGCCTTCATATAATTCGCCGCGCCGGGATAGTCAAAGTCGCGCAGCGCCTCGGGCGGGAGTCGCGCCGGTGCCGTCCCGGTATTGACTATCTGCATGAGGATCTGCCGGGCGAACCCGCCATCGGGGTAAGCGGCTTCGAAGCTCGGCAGGTAGGCGCGGGCCTGCTCCACCACGACAGCCAGCGCATGGTAAAACTCCATCTGCATAAACAGCGCCTTGAGCAGGAACTGGCAGCGCTCGGGGTCGCGCAGTTCGGCGGCGGCGCGCAGTTCTTCCAAGGCGCTCGTGTTTGGCGGGGGAGAATCCGACATGGCAATACCATAGCATAAAGTCATCCCAAGTTGGTCTTGAGACTATGCGCGCAAAGTGGGAATGGGGTGGGGGCTAAGCCACCGTCACGCCTTCGCAGAGGTAGACATCTTGGATGGCGTGCAGCAGGCGCGCGCCTTCGTGCATGGGGCGCTGGAAGGCTTTGCGTCCGCTGATTAGCCCCATGCCGCCGGCTCGCTTGTTGATGACCGCCGTCGTCACCGCATCCGCAAAGTCGTTGCTGCCACTCGCGCCGCCACTGCTAATCAAACCCACCTTGCCCATGTAGCCGTTGGCCACCTGGTAGCGCGTCAGGTCGATCGGGTGCGGGCTGCTCAATTGACTGTAGATGCGCTGGTCGAGCTTGCCATAAGACGAATCGCCGCTGTTGAGCGCGCTGTAGCCGCCAGTTTGCGTGGGCAGCTTCTGCTTGACGATATCCGCGCCCAACGTTACGCCCAGGTGGTTGGCTTGCCCGGTCAGGTCGGCGCTGGATTCGTGATTGACGCCGTCAATCGTGAAGGCGGGGTTGCGCATATAGCACCACAGAATAGTCGTCATGCCCAGCTCATGCGCCAATGCGAAGGCTTCCGCCACCTCGACCATCTGCCGGTTGCTGTCCGCCGAGCCGAAGTATACCGTCGCGCCCACAGCCAGCGCGCCCATATCCCAGGCTTGCTTGACCGTGCCGAACATGATTTGCTCGTGCGTGTTGGGGTGGGTAACCAGCTCGTTGTGATTAATCTTGACGATATAGGGGATGCGATGGGCGAAGCGCCGCGCCGTCAAACCGAGCACGCCAAAAGTCGATGCCACCGCATTGCAGCCGCCCTCTATCGCCAGCTCGATGATTTTGGCGGGGTCGAAGTAAGCCGGGTTGGGCGCGAACGAAGCCCCCGCCGAATGCTCAATGCCCTGGTCGACCGGCAAGATGGACACATAGCCTGTGCCAGCCAGTCGTCCGCTGTTGGCGATCTGCTGCAGGCTGCGGAGGACGCGCGGGCTGCGGTCGCTATCCAGCCAGACACGCTCAATGAAGTCGCCGCCAGGCAGCGCCAGGCTGTCGCGCGGGATGGTCGCGCATTGGTGGTTTAGCAGGTCATCGGCGGCATCGCCCAGCGCCGCGGCGATCGTGTCCAGGCTGGTCTTCGACATGGAAGTTTCCTCACTGATGTTTTCGAGCTTGATTATAGCAGGGCTGCGCTGTGTCTGAGTAAGTCCAGGCAAGTCGCGCAGGGCAATCGCATCAAATTTTTTACCACCGAGTTGCCATTCTAATCACCGGGCGCTAGACTCGCTGGCAGATGCCGCAAGCAAGGCAAGGAAAAAACCATGACTCAATCACTGGCGGGCAAAGTTGCGCTCATCACGGGCGCGAGCAGTGGCATTGGCGAGGCGATGGCGCGGGCGATGGCGGCGGCTGGCTGCAAGTTAACCTTGGCTGCCCGCTCGCTGGACAAGCTAAATGCGCTGGCGGATGAGCTGGATTGCGCGACGCTGGCGGTGGGCGCGGACATGACCCAGCCCGCCGAGATACAAACTATGGTCGCGCGCACAATCGAGGCTTTTGGTACGGTCGATGTGCTTTGCGCCAATGCCGGCATCTATATCCCCGGCGACTTCGGCGATGGCGATATGGATGCGCTGGCGCGGCTGCTGACTATCAATGTCGAAGCCGTCATGCGCTGCGCCCACGCCGTCATCCCCCACATGCGGGCGCAAGCCAACGGCGATATTGTGGTGACCAGCTCGATCGCCGGTTTCAGTGATATCCATTGGGAGCCCGTCTACAGCGCCAGCAAAAACGCTATCCAGACCTTCGTGCATACCCTGCGTCGGCAGTTGGCGGGCGATGGCATCCGCGTGATGTCCCTGGCGCCGGGCCAAGTCGCCAACCCGCTCTGGGGTTTTTACGAGGCTGCGGAAATCGAGCGTGTATCCCAAGGCGAACGCACGCATCTAACCAGCGAAGATTGCGCCGATGCCTTGCTGTTCATGCTCTCGCAACCCGCTCATGTAACCATCCGCGACCTGGTCATCCTGCCGCAGAACCAGGTGAATGTGTAAGCGCGGGCGACTACAATCCGCGCAAATGGTCAGCCAGGCGCAATGATAAGGCCACGATGGTCAGGGTCGGGTTGGCATAGCCGCCAGCCGGGAAGATGGCGCTGCCGGCGATGTACAGATTATCCACGCTATGCAGGCGCGAATTGACATCGACGATGCCGTTCTCTGGCGAGGCGGACATGCGCAGCGCGCCCATGTGGTGGTCGCCAGTTTCCAATGCGCCAGCCGCCGGCGGGAATGTCCACGCTTCTGCGCCGCCGCTCACATCGGTAATCATCTGCGCCTTGCTGCCGCCGCGCGCCCGCAGGTAGTCCAGCGACAATTCCAAGGCGCGGACGGCGCTGTGTTTGTCCGCTTCGTTGAGCCGCCAGTCGACATGCGCCACCGGCTGTCCAAAAATCGGATCGCGCACTTGTGGATTCAGGGTGATGCGGCTGGCTTCGTCCGGCAGTTGCTCCCAATTCAGGTTGACGATCGCTTCGTCGCCAGCGTCGTTGAAATAAAGAATGATGCGGAAGTTGCCGATGCCCTCATCAGCGAGGGTCTGCGGCCTCGGCGCGAGCATGCCCCAGGCGTTAAAGACCAGGTAGTCAAAAACCAGCTCCGGGTTTACCAGTGGCGTCGCCATGTGCCGGTATTCGCCAGCCGGGTCGCTCGGCGCTTTGAGGCGGATCTGCTGCTCGCGGAAGAAGTTGCGGATGTCGCTGGCGATGGGCTGCTCAAATGTAACGCGCGCGGCATTCGTCAGCAGCGGGTGCAGCATGAAGCCCCGCCCCAGCATATCGCGGGCATTGTTGCCCAGCCCGCCGGAAAGCTGCAAGAGGCGCGCATTTTCGATGCCCCCGCAAGCCAGGACATATTTACGCGCCCGCACTTCAAAATGCGCCCCCGCCTTGCCATCCACAAGCGTCGCGCATTGCAAGCCGCGTACATGAGACCCTGCCACGTCGCTGTCGATATACAACAGATGCGCGTTGAATAGCACGCAGATATTGGGCGCGTCGCGCAGCAAATCGCGGAATTGCAGCTGGAAGTCGTGCAGGTTTTCTTCGTATTGGGCGCGCATGATAGCGCCCTGCAACGTATCGCCGGGCAAGGCATCAAAGCAGCGGGCGTACAGGACGCGCTGCCAAAATGCCATATCATCATAATTGACCGGTCCAAAGCGGCCAAATTCATGCGCGGCGGCATAATAGGGCGCTAGCTCATCGGCGCTGATGGCCCAGCCGACCTCGCGATAGCCAGGTCTCGCTTGCAGGTCGGCGGCATCCAGCGGGCGCGCCCAAAAACCAAAGTGGTTGGTTGTCCCGCCGTACATATTCAGCCGCGAGCGCTGCATAAAGACGGGGTCGACCTTGTGCAGAAATTCGCCCGTCGTGCCCGCGTAGAGCGATTGCCGCGCCGCATCTGGGCTTCGCTTGTCGCCGGGCGCGCCACTGACCAGCAGCAGCGCTTGTAGCGAAGTATTTGCCAGCCGCTGCGCCATGGCGATGCCGGCTGCGCCCGCGCCGACGATGCACAGGTCAAAGCCGCGCAGCAACGTACCCGCGGGCAATTGATCGGCATGACGGTACATAGTCGGCTCCTTTTGCCCCCTAGCCCAATTTGCCCCTAGCCCGCGCCAGCCAAGCCGCCCCGAGGACCGCGCCATCTTCGCCCAGTTGCGATGCCTGCACCCGCACCCGCGCCGCGACCGCTTGGAAGGCATAACCCGGCAAGGTCGCCCGCGCCGGCTTCAGCAGCAAATCGCCCGCCCGCGCCACGCTGCCACCGATGATGAAGAGCTCGATATTCAGCGTCATCGCCAGCGATGCCACCGCGATGCCCAGCGCCCAGCCCGCCTCGTTCAAGACCTGCCGCGCCGCCCGATCGCCCGCCAGCGCCCGTTTCGACACCTGCGCGCCATCAATTTTTTCGCCGCTGGCAGCCGCATAATGCCGCGCCAGGGCAGGTCCGCTGGCATAGGTTTCCAGGCAGCCGCGCGAGCCACAATGACAGACGGGGCCATGGGGGTCGATGGTCATGTGTCCGGATTCGCCGGCTGTGTTGCTTTCGCCATAGATCAGCCGCCCCTCATAGATGATGGCAGCGCCCACGCCCGTGCCGATGACGATGTAGACCATGCTCTCGCGCTTTTTGCCCGCGCCAAAATAGAACTCGCCCAAGGCAGCGACTTTGGCATCATGGTCAAGCGCCACCGGCAGCCCCAGTCGCTGGCTCAATACGCGGCGAAAAGGACTGTTGGAGATGCCCGGCAGGTTGACCAGCGTCAGCAGGTCACCAGTGATGTGGTCGACTGGTCCCGGCGCGCCAACCCCCAGCGCTGTGATGCCCTGCCCAGCCGGCAATTCACGGCGCAGCGAATCCACCTGCTCGGCGATGCGCGTGATGACATTGTCCAAGCCCGCTGCGGACTTTGTATCAATGCGGCGGCGCGACAAAATGCGGTTCTCCGCGTCCACCAAGCCCAAGGCAATTTTGCTGCCGCCCAGGTCAATGCCCACCACCACGCTCATGCCAGCAGCTCCTTCCCCAGCAGGTGATCGGCGACGCGCAAGGCTTGGGCGCAGATTGTCAGCGCGGGGTTCATGGCGGTTGAGGAGGGGAAGAAAGACGAATCCACTACATACAGGTTGTCAAGCTCATGCGCTTTGCAGAAGCTATCCAGTACTGATGTCGCGGGCTCATCGCCGAAGCGAGCGGTGCCGCATTGGTGCGAGTTGGTCTCGATGCCCAGGGTCTGCGTGAAGACAAGCGGATAGCCAGTCGCCCGCATCATGCGCGCCGCCCGCCGCGCCAGCTCACGATGCGCCATGCGGTTATTGGGCTGCCAATGCACGCGCAGCTCGCCATTTGCCCCCAGCGTGACGCGGTTCTCCGGGTCGGGCAGGTCTTCGGACATAACCCACCAATCGATGCTGCGCCGCGCCATGCCCCGCAGCAGGCTCTTGGGCAGCCCTGGCACCGCCGCCGACAACATACCGGCTTGCAGCTTGCCCAGCGCCTGGATGTTACCCATGGGGAAAGGAAAATCGTCATCGCCGAAATAATAGTCGTTGATGCCGACGGTCTTTTGGAAGACGGTGGGATTGGTCTGGCGCGGGTCGATGGCGGTGAGGGCGGTGTTGTTGTGCATCATATAATTGCGCCCCAACATGTCAGACGAATTCGCCAGTCCATTTGGGTGCGCGCTGTTGGCAGAGCGCAGCAGCAGCGCCGCCGAGTTCACCGCCCCGCAAGCCACGATGATGCGGTCGCCATGCAGGGTTTGTTTTGCGCCCTTCCGTTCCACCTCTACAGCCGTCGCCCGTTTGCCACTCGCGTCAGTCAAGATGCGCAGCGCTTGTGTATTCGTCCAAAGCTCGACCGAATCCTGCCGCAAAGCCGGTTGCACCAGGCAAATTTCGGCATCGCCTTTGGCATGCAGCTTGCAGGGGAAGCCATCGCAGGTCATGCAGCGGATGCAGCGCCCGCCTTCACGCCAGTCGACAGCTATGGGCAGGCTATAGGGGCGCAGCCCTTGCTGGCGCAGCTTGTCACACAGCGCGGCGATAGTCGGCTCCTGCGGCAAGGCGGGGAAGGGATAGGGGCGGGCGCGGCGCGGCTCACAAGGGTCTTCGCCAGCTTCGCCATGCACGAAGAAAAGTCGCTCCGCCAGCGCGTAATAAGGTTGCAGCTCTTCGTAACTGATGGGCCAGGCAGGCGCTGTGCCGCCTTCGTGTTCCAAAGCCTCGAAGTCTTCACTGCGGAAGCGCGGCAGGCAAGCGCCGTAGACCTTTGTATTGCCGCCCACATAATAATGCACGCCGGGTTTGAAAGCGTCGCCGCTGCCAGCGTCAATCCATTGCTCGGTGGTTTTGTAGCGATTTTGGGCGAAGACCGCCTCAACCTGCCAATTCTGCGTTTCTTGGGGCAGGTAGTCGCCGCGCTCCAGCAGCAGGATGCGCGCGCCGCTCTCACGCAGGGCATAAGCAACCGTGCCGCCACCCATGCCGCTGCCGATGATGATGAAGTCGTAGTGATCGTTACGCATGGCAAACTCACAACCTGATTTGACTGTAACGCTTGCCCGCTGCTGAAGCGAATCTCCCCGCTAGCAACCAGGGCAAGCCTTAGAGTCGGGCGATGCGCAAGTCGCGGATGTGCAGCGATTGGCTATGCGTGACTTCCAATGTGCCGCGCCCGAAATGTCCCTGTGGCTTTACGATAACGTACTGATTATCGACCCAAGCCACAAAGCCCAGCCGTGAACCAGGCGCAAGATCCGCCCGCAAGACTTCGGTGTCATCGACCCGGAAGACCGCGCCCTCCGCCCGCCAGTCGATGCTGTAGCGGTGATATTCACGCAGCAGCGCCGCATCCAGCAAGGCTTCCTGGACGCCCAGCGCGCCTTGCCCAAGGCCCCAGAGCGCGTCATACAGGCGGCGACTGCGCATCATCAGGCAGCCGAGCGGCGCGAGCGGCAACAGCCCCAGAAAGCGCCAATTGCGCGCATCGAAGGTCGCTGCCTTCCAGCCGTGCCCAGGCAGCCCCTTCGCCAGCGCGATATCCCCGGGCAGGCTGCTGTGGAAGAACCAAAGGGCCTGTGGCAGCCGAAAGCCGCGCTCGCCCGGCACAAAGGCATGATTCCAAAAGCCGAAGCCGGCTGTGCCGCGCAACTCACCGGCGAAGCGAGCAGCCAGGCTCAGGCGCAGCGGCGGCGTATTGTGAAAATCGCGCCGGCTTTCATAATCGCTGATCTGGGCATCGTGATAGCCGGCCGCGCTGCCAGCCGGCAAGGTCAAAGCCCATTCGCCATTTGCGCAGCTTACCTGGGCAGCGCCCAATTGGGTGATCTGCCAGGGGATGGTCGTTTGTTGCATCGTCATCGGACGACGAAGCCGCAGCTTTCTTCTTCAAATTCCGTATTTGTGCCCGGTCCATAGCGCGCGTAACCATCGCTGATGGCGCTCTGCCAGCTGACGCGGTAGCTGACTTCGTAGCTTCCCGCTGTCAGCGGGCCATAAGGCACATACCAGTAGACGACATATTGCCCCCCATCCTGGCGCGGTGTCAGGCGAAAATTATCCAGGTCGGCGATTTCTGTGCCATTGACGCGCAACGCGTGCACGGCGTTGTTGATGTGCTGCCAGACCAAGGCTTCGCTGCTGGCGAACCAGCCCCAGAAGATGCGGATGGTCGAGCCGTTGGTCAAGCCCGTGGGTGGCGATATGCCAAAGGCGCGATCATCACAAAAGGCGAAGACATCGACATCGCGGCGGGGTGTGGCGACTTGCAAAGTGGCTTGCGCGGTCGGCGGGGCGGTGGCTGTGGGGAGCGCCGCTGCCTCATCAGTCGCTGCTGCAATGGCAGTGGCACCGGCATGGGCGGCGGGTAGATCGACAATCGGGATATCCAGCAGCAGTTCGTAATCAGCGGTTGGCACGACCGTAATCGGCGGCGTTGGCGTCTCCACCAGCAGCAGCGCCGCGCTGACCCAGCCGGTGGTTTCAGCATCCAGTTGGATATGATACCAGCCTGTTGCTTCGTCTTGCTCAATGATATTCGCGCTGGTACCCGGTGACAGGGCATCGATGACGGCGAAACTCGTGCCTGGTCCGCCGCGCACATTGATGCGCTGGTTGGCATTGACGATGCCGTAGAGCGTGGGCGTGAGGGTGGGGGTCGGGCTGTCGCTAGGTGGCGGCGTGCTGGAAGGCATGGCAGTAGCGGTGGGCGTGAAAGTGGCGGTGGGCGCTTGCGTATCTGTCGGCGTGGGCGACGGCTCGGGGCTGTTGCTGGGGGTGATTGTGGGGGTTTCTGTCGGCGCGCTGAGGCTGGGCAATTGGCAAGCCGCCAGCCAGGGCAGCAGGAAGAGCGCCGCCAACAATACAAGGATAAGACGCCGGGAAAGCTTTCGACCGTTCACAATACGAAAGTATAGTGGCGATAGCGAATTCGCGCAAAATGACCAACCCACGCAAATTAATTCACTACAGAAGTAGAACCAAGAAAGTCGTGAAACTTAAGCCACAAAGAAGCAAGGGGCGCAAAGGTTATTTGCTATGCGCCAAACAAATCGCCGCTCAGGTATTTTAAGCCGCTATCGCACAACAAGATAGCGATGCGCGCGCCACGTTCTGCGCCTTCCAGCAACTGCAGCGCCGCCGCCAGGTTCGCGCCCGAAGAATAGCCGGCAAAAAGCCCTGCTTCGCGCGCCAGCCGTCTCGTCATTTCTGCGGCAATCGCATCGCTGACTTGCAGGCAGCCATCCACAAGCCCGCGGTCGATCTGCGCCAGCTCCGCCATTGCATAACCGCCACCTTGGATTTTGTGATTGGCTCGGCTGACCGTTTCACCCTCAAAAGCCGCCGCGCCAGCCGGCTCGACCACATAACAGCGCGCAGCCGGGTCGCGCTCTTTGAAATATGCCGCGCAGCCAGCGAATGAGCCGCCACTGCCGATGAAGTCGCAGAACACATCAATGCCGCCGCTTTGCTGCCAGATCTCCGCTGCCGTGTGCAGGTAGTGGGCGCGGGCGTTGCCGGGCAGTTGAAATTGATCGGCGCGAAAGGCATTGCGCTCGCGGACGATTGCCTGGGTACGCGCTTCCACCAGCGCCAGGTCTGCGCCCGATACTTCGCCGGGTATCGCGCCAGCGCTTTGCTCGACCAGCACAACTTCCGCGCCCAGCGCCGCCATCATGCGCGCCCGTTCAGGCGAGTTGCCGCGTGACATGACCGCCACAAAATGATAGCCCTTGGCTGCGCAGACAATGGCCAAGCCCGTGCCCGTGTTGCCGCTGGTCAGCTCGACCACGGTGTCGCCCTTTTGCAGCGCACCGCTGGCTTCCGCGTCTTCAATGAGCTGCAGGGCGATGCGGTCTTTTTTGGAATAGCCGGGGTTGAAGAATTCGACCTTGGCGAGAACCTGCCCGTCCAGCCCACGTGTGATGCGCGCCAGATCGACCAGCGGCGTCTGACCAATCAACTCCAGCACAGAAGTAGCGATGCCCGTTTGCATTTCTCCAGTATACCGTTTCTGCTAGCCGCGCAGCATGTACAATAGGAACAGCGCTCAACAATTCAACCGACTCATGATCGACCTGCCCGATTTCACACAGATTGCCTATGCCCCCTTCGCCGGGCGCTCGTCAGGCGCAAGCCATCAACGCTGGCAGACGCAAGAAGGCATCGAGGTAAAGGCGCTGCACACCGCCGCCGACCTGGCTGATGTGGCGCATTTGGGCTTTGTGGCTGGCATCCCGCCTTACCTGCGCGGACCCTATCCCGGTATGTACGTCGTGCGCCCCTGGACAATCCGCCAGTATGCCGGCTATTCCACTGCCGAAGCCAGCAACGCCTTTTATCGGCGCAACCTGGCGGCTGGGCAGCGCGGCTTGTCGGTGGCCTTCGACCTGGCCACGCACCGCGGCTACGACTCCGACCATGCGCGCGTGGCCGGCGATGTGGGCATGGCGGGCGTGGCTATCGACAGCCTGCGCGATATGCAAGCGCTTTTTGATGGCATCCCGCTGGATAAAATGTCGGTGTCGATGACGATGAATGGCGCGGTGCTGCCGGTGCTGGCGTTTTATATTGTCGCCGCCGAAGCGCAGGGCGTCGCGCCCGCCCAACTGCGCGGCACCATCCAGAACGACATCCTCAAAGAATACATGGTGCGCAATACCTATATCTATCCGCCCACCCAGTCGCTGCGCATCATCGCCGATATTTTCGCTTACACCGCCGCTGAGATGCCGCGCTTCAACAGCATCAGCATCAGTGGCTATCACATCCAGGAAGCCGGCGCCAGCGCCGATATTGAGCTGGCGTATACGTTGGCGGATGGCTTGGAATATGTGCGCACGGGGCTGGCGGCTGGCTTGAACATCGATGACTTTGCGCCGCGCTTGTCCTTCTTTTGGGGGGTGGGCATCCATCTGTTTATGGAAATCGCCAAGCAGCGGGCGGCGCGCTTGCTGTGGGCGAAGCTGGTCAAACCATTTAACCCGCAAAATCCGAAATCCCTGGCTTTGCGCGCCCATTGCCAGACCTCGGGCTGGAGCCTGCAAGCCCAAGACCCCTACAACAACATCGCGCGCACCGGCATCGAGGCGCTGGCGGCTGTCTTCGGCGGCACGCAATCCCTGCACACCAACGCGCTCGACGAAGCCATGGCGCTGCCCAGCGATTTCAGCGCCCGCATCGCCCGCGATACCCAACTGTTGCTGCAAAAGGAAACCGGCATCTGCCAGGTGGTTGACCCCTGGGGCGGCTCCTACCTGGTGGAGCGCCTGACGCAGGACCTGGCTTCGCGCGCCTGGTCGCATATCCAGGAGATTGAGTCCGTGGGCGGGATGGCGCGAGCGCTGGAAGCGGGTTTGCCCAAGCAGCGCATCGAAGCAGCCGCCGCCCGTCGCCAAGCCCGCATTGACAGTGGCGACGAGGTCATCATCGGCGTCAACAAGTATCGTCCGCAACAGCCCACGCAAATCGACATGCTGGAGGTGGATAACAGCGCCGTGCGGGCGGCTCAGATTGCGCGCTTACAGACATTGCGCGAAGAACGCGACGAAGCAGAACTGCGAGCCAGCCTGGGCGCGCTCCGGCATTGCGCCGAAAGCGGAGCGGGCAACTTGCTGGCGCTATCCGTGGCGGCGGCGCGGGCACTGGCTACCACCGGCGAGATCTCCTTGGCGCTGGAGCAGGCTTGGGGGCGGCACCAGGCGGAATCGCGCGTACTCACCGGCATCTATAGCAGCGAATCACGCGAGACAGAGCAGCTCGCCACTGTGCGCCGCATCACAGAGAACTTTGCCCGCATCGAAGGGCGAGCGCCGCGCCTGTTGGTGGCGAAGATGGGCCAAGACGGGCATGATCGTGGTGCCAAGGTTGTCGCCAGCGCCTTCGCCGATATGGGTTTTGATGTGGTCATCGCGCCACTTTTCCAGACGCCGGCTGAAGTCGCCGCGCAAGCCCGGGACTGCGCCGCGCATATCGTCGGCATCAGCTCGCTGGCGGCAGCGCACAAGACCCTGCTGCCTCAGCTGATGGACGAACTGGCGCGGGCGGGCAGCGCCGATACGTTGGTGGTGGCTGGCGGCGTCATCCCGACGCGTGATCACGACTTTCTGCGCGAGCAAGGCGTAGCGGCGATCTTCGGTCCCGGCACAGTCCTTCCCGATGCCGCCATGGTCGTGCTGGAAGAATTGCTGCGCCGCCTGGATGCGCCAGTTTGAACTCCGTTCACCACAGAGAGACGCAGAAGGCGCAGAGAGGGCTTGCGCCCGGGTTAGGGAATCAACCCAGCAAGCTGCTGATGCGCTGGATGAGGCTGGCAGCGATGCTGGCTTTGCTGCTCAGCTCAATGCGCTGCGAACCGCCGTGCGCATCCAGCACAGTGACGCGATTGCTATCGACCGCGAAGCCGGCATCCGGCGCGCTGATGTCATTCGCCACCACCAAGTCCAAGCCTTTGCCGCGCAATTTGCCGCGGGCATTTTCCAGCAGGTTATCGCTCTCGGCGGCGAATCCGACCACGATGTTTGGATAGCTGCTGGCTGCGCGCTGTGCCTTGACCGCCAGCAAGATGTCATCGGTGCGCGCCAATTCCAGCCGCAGCGCAGAGTCAGTTTTTTTGATTTTCCGCTGCGCGACCTGCCGCGGGCGATAATCCACCACCGCCGCCACCATGACCAACGCCGCCGCCCCCAGCACATGCTCCAGCGCCGCCCGACACATGGTCTCAGCCGATTCGACAGGCACCAGTTGCGCGCCGACTGGAGTGGGTAAATGCTGCGCGGAAGAAATCAACACGACGCGCGCGCCAGCATCGATAGCCGCCTGGGCAATTGCATAACCCTGCTTGCCGCTGGAACGATTGCTCAGATAACGGACGGGGTCGAGCGCCTCACGGGTGCCGCCGGCTGTAACCACCACTTTCTTGCCTGCCAATTCGCCGGTCAAACCCAAGACGCGCCGGCAATGCCCCAGCAAGGTCGCTGTTTCAGGCAGGCGTCCGCGGCCGCTGAGCCCGCTGGCGAGACGTCCGCTCTCTGGCGGGATGAGCTGCGCGCCGCGGGATTGCAATGTCTGGAGGTTGGCTTGGGTGGCGGGATGCTCATACATATTGCCATCCATGGCTGGCGCTAGCAGCAGTGGACAAGCAGCCGCCAAAGCGCTCACAGTCAGCATATCGTCAGCCATGCCCTGCGCCAGCTTTGCCAGTGTATTGGCTGTCGCGGGGGCGATGATGAACAAGCCGGCGGCTTCTGCCAAGCCGATGTGCGCGATGTGGCTGGGCAGCCCGCCGCTAGCGCCGCTCGTCCACAGGTCGCTGTAGACGGACCGCCCCGTAGCCGCCTGGAATGTCAGCGCGCTCACAAATCGCTGGGCAGCCACGGTCATAATGACATCGACCTCGGCGTCGGCTTGGGTCAGCTTACTGGCGAGGTCGACCGCTTTGTAAGCGGCGATGCTGCCACAAACGCCCAAGAGAATGCGCTTCCCACGCAGGTTTGACATGCTTGCTCCTGCCTGTCCCGCGCCTATAATGGTAGCTAAAGCGTGTGTATTCTGCTAGACTTGCGGCGCAAGCCGGGTACAGAGGCGCAGGAGTATTGTCCATGCTATTGGGCAGCATAACAAGCGTGATACGGGCGGCGCTATTGACAGCGCTTGTCTTGGCGGGGGCTGGCTGCAACCTTGTTTTCGCGCCGCCAGGGGCTCCCGCGCGCTTTGAGGGTCCGCCCCAGATCACCATCGCCGCCCCGCTGCCCAATCAGATATTCCTGGCTGGCACGACCGTTATTTTGCAGGCTCGTGTGGAAAACGCTGGCGCAGACCTGGCGCGCATCAGCGTGCTGCTGGATGAAGCGCTGCTCGGCGAGAAAAGCAACCCCAACGAAACTGGCGCGGCGACGCTGCCTTTGAGCATCGACTGGCCCACCAGCAATCCCGGCAATCATCAATTGTCTGTGCTGGCAGAGCGCGGCGATGGCACGTCTGCGCGAGCCGATGTAACCATCCGCGTCATCGCGCAAGGCGAGAGCCAGCCATCCGCGCCCGACAGCGCCGAAACCGAAGCCGAAACGACAGATGATGCCGCGACCGACGCGCTGGATCAACCGTATGTGAATGCCATGCTCAGCCAATCCAGCGATTTGCGCCACGGCCCCAGCGCCGAGCATGACATAATCGGCACATTGGACAGGGACGCGAACATCGTCATTGTGGCGGTCAGCCCCTATCGTGATTGGTATCGCATTCAGCACGATGGCGACGGGCAGGCTTGGCTCTTGGCTGAGGCGGTCATAGAAGTCGATATCTCCGGCTTGCCAGCCGAGATGGGACCGCCGCTGCCCTTGCCCAACCTGGTAGTCGAGGATTTGCGGATTCAAGCCGATGCGCCAGTTTGCGGTGAAGCGATCGCTATCAGCGCGACCATTCGCAACACCGGCAGCCACCGCGCGCCGACATTAGGCTTGCCCCTCATCGAAGCGCTGCTGGCTGAAAGTGGCGAAGTCCTCATCGCCGAGCCTGTCACGCTGATGCAAGGGCTGGATGCGGGCGAGAGTTACCAGCTGGAGGCGGCGCTCACCCTGCGCGAACCGCTCGGCGCGGACTTGCTCATCCGCGTGACCGTGGGCGGCATCCAGGTCAAAGAAACCGACACCAGCGACAACAGCGCCACCAGCCAGCCATTCAGCCTTGCCCCAGGCGATTGCGGCTAGCGATGGCTACGATCCTGGTGACCAACGATGACGGTTATGCCGCGCCGGGCATCCTGGCGCTGGCGGAAGCGATGACTTCGCTGGGCGATGTGCAGGTCTGCGCGCCTTACACCAACCAGAGCGCCAGCGGGCACAAAATCACGCTATGGCAGGATATTCGCTATCATCGCTGCACGATCAGCGCAGGCATCGAGACGCTGGCTGTAGAAGGCTCGCCCGCCGACTGCATTGCGCTGGCGCTGCTGGGGCTGGTGGAAAAAAAGCCCGATATCGTTGTTTCGGGCATCAACCGCGGCGAAAATATGAGCCAGGATTTAACCTACAGCGGCACGGTCACCGCGGCGTTGGAAGGCGCGATCCATGGCTTGCCGGCGGTGGCATTTTCCCTGGCGCGCGCTGATGCCAATTGCCTGGACGATTATGCGCTGGCGGCACAGGCGGCAAAGCATATCGTTGGGCAGGCGCTGGCGCGGGGCTTGCCGCCCTTGACCATCCTGAATGTGAATGTGCCGGCGGTGGCTTGCGCGGAGGAGCTGCGCGGCATTCGGGTTACGCGGCAGGGCGTGCGCGATTACCGCGACAAGCTGCTGCATGTGGGCGAAGGTCTGGTGCGTGTCGGCGGCGAGCCACCCACGGGCGATACCGATGAGCTGGGCACAGACTTGTGGGCGGTGCACCGCGACTACATCAGCGTTAGCCCTGTGCATCTGGATATGACCGCGCACAGCATCATGGCGGATCTGGCGGCTTGGGACCTGCAAGTGGGCTGAGGGAAAACGGCGATGAACATATTAAAGAGCTTGTTCGGCGGCGGCGGGCGCGATGAAGACCGCGGCATCTATTTTTATGTGCGCCCCAAGATGTGCAAGCAGGTGCTGCGGGTGCGCGTCGACCCGCTGAACGATTTATCCCGCGCCGACGATGGCAAAAATTACTGGTGCCGCAAGGTAGCCAGCGCGGCTCGCTGCCCTTTCCAAGCCGAGGTCGAGCTGCACTTCGATAAGAACAAACGGTATCAGCGCGGCGAAGTAAGCAATGGCGAGCTGGTCAGCGAGGCGGATTGGCGGGCGCAGCAGGATTAGAAAATGGGCAGTGTCTTTGCGCCAAGCAAATGTTAGCCCTCGGCTGATTTTAGATCCCTCTACCCTCAGACTCATGAATCGCAGCAATTATTGCGCGGTCAATGACTTCTCTTGAACTACTTGGCATGTTTCAACTTGCTGACTATTTGCGACGAGTCGTTCGTTTGCGTCCACCATCTTTGGGCAGTGGTTTCTGAGGCATATCATCCCAAAGCGCACCTGGTCGCTGAATTCTATATGTCTCTACCTTTCCAGGCGATAATCTAAGTTGTTTTGGTTCCGAATTCTCCAGAAATCGACCTTTTGCGCCCAAGAGGTACTTCTCTTCAATCTCGGCGCAGATCCATCTGCGTTGCAACCGCTCAGATACTTCACCTGTCACGCAGCTACCTGCAAAGGGATCCAATACCAAATCATCTCGGTCCGTCAGAAATCGAATGAAATACTCGGGTATAGGAGCAGGAAATCGTGCGGGATGAATAGGTAGATTATTCTCTTTGCAGTATCTTAATGTAATGAGAATTGCTTTCTGTGTTTGCTACGGCGAGAAGGTTCGGCGGGATAGCAGCGCCATTGTCATTTGAGAATTTCGTACTGATTTCGTGTCCACTAGGGCGTTTCTTGGAGCGATAGCCTGTCTCAAGCAGTGTTTCCATACTTTTGCTGTAAGGTATAAGAACGCGACGGTTGGATGCCTTTGGAAATGGTGTACGCGATAACCAAAAGATATTGT
>VXNO01000022.1 GCA_009840575.1 Chloroflexota bacterium
TGCCGTGAGCATAACACAAGTCGGCAGGGACATATCAGCGACGCGTATGTCTAGCCGCTTCGCAATGCTTATTTCAATGAGGGAGGCTGGCTCTGCGAACTGCCGCGTCAGTCGACTTTCGTGATGCTCAGCTCCCAGTAAGCGGTGATTTTGCTGAGCTCGAGATAGAAGACGCAGTCGTCTTGCGCTTCAACCAGGTTTGCCGCGCCGTACAGGCCTTGCCCGGCGGAGAAGTTGTGAATCGCGCCGTCCAGGTCTTTGCCGCAGCCGCCTAAGGCGACGCCATCAATCCGCGCGCTGCCCTCCGTGGTCATCGTGATAATATGCAAGCCCTCGGATACAGCCACTGGACCCAAGACCGGTTGCGCGCCCGCATAGCCGCTGAATTCATAGCCGTCGTCCGGGCAAGCTTGCAAGCCAGCCAGCGCCAGATGGATAATCTCAGTCAGGGCGCTGACGGGGTCTTCCGCCAGACGGTCAAGCTGCGCCTGTATCTGCGTTTGGATCTCGGCTGGTTCGCAAGCCTCATCCGCGCCAGCCAGCAGCGCTAGCAGGAACAAACTCGCCAAAATGGGTAGGATCGCTATTCGTTTCATGTTGCCTCTTTGCACGCATAAGCATGCCATCTATGTGAACATCTACGAATCTGAGGGACTGCTTATAGCACTGGCGCGCCGGCTTCCCGCGCGATGAATTGCCCGCTACCATTGCTACCGTGCCACTGCGCGCCATCCACCAGCTTGCGACCGCGCTGATAGACCTGCACGGGAACGCCAGTTACCACCCGGCCTTCATAGCAGTTGTAATCGACGCGCATGTGATGCGTCTCGGCGCTGATGGTGTGCTGTTTGTTTGGATCCCAGACCAGAATATCGGCGTCCGAGCCCACGGCGATGGTGCCTTTGCGCGGGTACATGCCGAAGATCTTGGCGGGGTTGCTGCAGCAGAGCTCGACAAAGCGCGATGGCGAGAGTTTGCCGCTGTTCACGCCGGCGTCCCACATCACCAACATGCGGTCTTCCAAGCCCGGCATGCCATTGGGAATCTTGGCAAAATTGCCCAAACCGAGTTCCTTGCCGGGCCGCCGGTACGATGGATCTTGCTTTTCAAAGCCGACCCAGTCCGTCCCGCCGGTGCGTTCTTGCCATTCCTGCCAGGGTCCATGCCCGCCGTCATACCAAAAATCACAGTGGTCAGTGCTGACGACTTGCAATGTGCCATCGCGGACCGCTTGCCACAAAAGGCCCTGGTCATGTGTGCTGCGGATGGGCGGGCTGCAAACATATTTCGCGCCTTCAAAGCCGGGCAGCGCCATGTGGTCGTCCACAGTCAGGAAGAAGTATTGCACGCAGGTTTCGCCCATGACCGGGTAGCCCAGCGCCCGTCCCCGCCGCAGCGCGCCAATCGCCGCATCGCAGGTCATGTGAACGACATAGAGCGGGCAGCCGGTGATGCCCGACATGACGACAGCGCGGTTGGTGGCTTCGCCTTCAATCTCTGGCGGGCGGGAAGCCGCGTGATAGACGGGGTCGGTCTTGCCAGCCGCCAGCAGCGCGGGCGTCAGCGCCGCCTCGACATCGCCATTTTCGGCATGCACCATGACGATCATGCCATTGTCCGCCGCCACGCGCATGGTGTTAAAGAGCGTGGCATCGTCGATCTGGAAGACATTTTTGTAGGCCATGAAGAGCTTGAGGCTGGTGATGCCTTCGTCGAGCATGGTCGGGATCTCCGCCATGACAGCGGCGTTGAGGTCGGTGACCGCCATGTGAAAACCATAGTCGATCTGGGCGATATCCCGCGACTTCTTCCACCAGGTCTCCAGCCCGTCGCGCAGACTGCCGCCAATCGGCTGGACGACGAAATCGATATGCGTGGTCGTGCCGCCAAATGCCGCCGCCATGTGCCCGACATCGAAGTCGTCATTGCTGATGGTGCCGCCAAAGGGCAGGTCGAGGTGGGTGTGCACATCAATGCCGCCGGGCAGCAGGTACTTGCCGGCGCAATCGACCAGCTCATGATTGTCGGCGCGGATGTCCTGCCCGATTAGCGTGACGACCTCGCCCTCGACCAGCACATCAGCGTCAACAGCGTCGCTGGCGGTGATGATTTTGCCGTGTTTGAATAGGATGCCCATGCCCTGGCCTTTCGTAATCAGACGAGTCGCCATTCAATGTAGGCAATAAGAATACCCACAATCAAGCCCATGTAGATGCCCATGCCGATGAACAGTCTCCAGGTCAAGTCGGCGCACAGCTTCTCGAGGTCCTCTTTCTTCGCCAGATGCTCAAACGCGCCTTCCATCCTTGCGACCCTTCTATCGACATCCCTGTATTCGCTAATCCCGCTCAAGTTCGCTTCTACTGCCATGGTATGCTCCTATGGTCTGCGCAATGTGTTATCAATGCTGCCGACAATAGTATCGCGGCGCGGCGCGCTTGTCAAATTAATTCACCACGGAGACACAGAGCGCGCAGAGGAAAAGCAGGGGAGAGGCGGCGACTCGCCCCTTACAGCGCATACCGCTTGCCCGTGATCGACGGCTCGCGGGATAGCTCGCGGCGGATG
>VXNO01000033.1 GCA_009840575.1 Chloroflexota bacterium
GCGACACCTGACATCACGCAAAAGCGTATGTTATCTCCCCTCCCTCATTTTTTGGGGGAGGGGCTGGGGGTGGGGGGCAATCTCATGCGAGCGCTATTCTGGAATTGTCTGTGCGCCCTGCTGCTGGCGCTGCCGGCTCAGGCGCAGGACAGCCTGCCCCTTTACTTCTTCAACACCGAAGTCGCCAGCCAGCCGGATTTATTCGGCGGGGAGAGACTGGTGGCGCGCGGCGACTTGTTCAACCATGGCGCGGACGCCTACACCCGTGTCAGCTTAAACCTGAGCGCGTATGACGCCGCCGATACTCTGATTGGCGAAGGCTTTGGCTACCTGGTGGATGCTTGTGGCACCGCGCTGCTGGACCACGCCCTGCCGCCCGGCGCATATCAAGGTTTCAGCGCGCCTTTTGAACTCTTCATGGATGGCGATATCGCGCGTCTGGAGCTGGAAGTGGCTGCCGATGCGGTCGCGCCGCCACCCATGCCGCCGCCCATGCCCACCGTTCAGCAAATCAGCGACAAAGAAGTCGTCTCGCTGCAGTGGCTGGACGACTCGGCCTTGATCTTCGGCGCTGGCTGTGATGGCGCGCTCTTCACCGCCTTGGAATGGCAGCGCTACAGCCTGCCCGACCACGCCATTTCCGATAGTGAGCATCCCGATGCGCAGAAGGTCAGCCCTGAGCTAATCGCCAACAGCGGCGCCGCCATGGTCACCCAAAGCGGACAGCAGGACCCGGCGCTCTTTGCCAGCTCGCGGATGACCTTCCCGCCCCGGGCGCGGCGCGTCATTTATCAGAACGATTTACACACGCTCTTTTCCGCTGAGCCCGATGGCAGCTTTCCGCGCTTGATTCACGATGGCTTGCATCAATACAGACTGCGCGGCTTCCAGTGGGCGCGGCAGCCCGGCGTCTTTCTGGCCTATTATTTTGGTGCCTATGGCGAGCCAGCGCGCTACTTCGCAGCCAACACAGCCGGGCAATTGCTCAGCCAGCGGCTGGAAGCCATGCCAGCGTCAATCACCGTGCCAGCCCCCGCCGCCGATGGATTGACGGCGCTGGTCGGGCGCGTCCAGGCTGGCATCAGCGGCTATTATTGGCAGAATGTATACGGAGGCAGCGAGCTGCTATTCCCGTCCGAGCTGCCCGGCAACAATTATCCAGCGCCAATCCTGGCTGGGCAGCGCGTTTATGTTTTTACCGAGGGCGATGCCACGCCACAATTGCGCTGCTATCAGCGTGATACGGGCGATTTGCATACGCTAACCGCGCTGCCTTTGCGCCTGACGAGCTCGACGCGGGCTTGGGCTTGGCTGTCGCCGGACGGCGGGCAACTCGCGCTATCCGCCAACGGCGCGGATGGCGGGCTGTGGCTGGTGGATGTGGCTGGCGGCTGCTAAGGCTAAAATTAGTGGCGGCGGACATATTGAAGGAGAGATTAAGTGTATAGCTCCTGGGCAATGGCGCGGATTCTTGCGTCGGAAAAAACGCTGCTCTTCGACCTCAACTCAACCCACAGTACATGGACTGTATCAAGTTTGACCGAGTAATAGACACGGAAGCCACCGCTCTTACCCCGCGCCGCTGACCGGTTGGGCAGTCTACCCTTGTATATCTGAGCGCCGCCTAAGCTATACAGACGGCTGTCAGTTGGCCGCGCACCGCCTGCTAGCTCCCTGCCTAATTCTGCGACTGTGTCAGCTACCAGTGGATACCTTCTAGCCAACCGGCGCAAGCAACGTTTGAAATCAGGAGTTGCGATGACTTCCATTTTCGTCCGCGCGTTCCATCTGTAGTTCCTGCCGCAATTCTTCCAGGAATTCGCTTAACGGCTGCCCCTCACCGCGCGCAGCCTGCTGCATGCTTCGGATGAACGCGCGTTGATCCTCGGTGAGCGTCTCGCTATCTGCCTCCATGTGTGCAGCGTCACTAACCCTGACTTTGTCGTTTACGGGCCTAGCCATGGCTACAATCCTTTTGGTTGTCTTTCTGCCCATGTCCGTAGACTAATTGTTAGTGGGCTCTCTGTCAACCAGCTGAGCTTGCCACTTCTGCATAAATCCTTGGCAGGTCTCGTCTCACCACGCGCAGCCTGCTGGAAGCCCCTCTCCAAACTGCGTAGCAACTCGCGCTGCTCTGGCGTCTTCACCTCTGGCTGCATCGGCGCAATCTCCCCATTCCAGTTCCTCAACTTCACCTATACTATAGCCCAATCTCTCGCAGTTCCACCTCCCCCCAATGCTTTGGGGGGACCGAGGGGGGTTGCTATCCCCGAAGCATCAGGGAGGGGAGCTAAGGCAGGCGGAATCGCGATTCTGTATGGGTTTTAATTCTAAGCGAATGCGCGGCGAAACCTTCCCCCCAATGCTTTGGGGGGACCGAGGGGGGTAGACCCGACACGAAAGGGCGCAGCCATGGTCGAGCTAATCTGGGACGGCAAATACGACAAAGACGGCAAACGGGTCGCGCCCTTGCGAGTGTCCCTGCCTTTCCAGACCGTCGAAACAGTCAACGAATCCGCCCAGCAGCGCCAACGGTCGCTGGAGTTCATGCTGGC
>VXNO01000147.1 GCA_009840575.1 Chloroflexota bacterium
CAGGGGGACGGGGAATGGGGGCAAGAAGTCATGAGCGCCAACTTCGAAAATAGAACGCTTTATCACGGCGACAACCTCAAGTTCCTGCGCGGCATGAACAGCGAGACCATCGACCTCATCGCCACTGATCCGCCTTTTAACAAGAATCGCGATTTTCATGCCACGCCCGACAGCCTCGCCGCCGGTGCCAAGTTCCAGGACCGCTGGTCCTGGGAGCGGGATGTGCATCAGGACTGGGTCGACCAGATCACCGACGACTATCCGCGCCTGATGGAAGCGATTGAGAGCGCCCGCTATGCCCACAGCGATGGCATGGGCGCGTTCATGTGCTTTATGGCGGTGCGGCTGCTGGAGATGTGGCGATTGCTCAAACCGACCGGCAGCCTCTACCTGCACTGCGACCCGACTGCTAGCCACTACCTCAAGGCGGTGCTGGACGCGATATTTGGCTGGAAGAACTTCAGGAATCAGATTACGTGGCAACGTAGCAATAGTCACAACACGGCTAAACGATACGGCAATGTGTCGGATATTATCCTCTACTACACGCGGTCAAGAAGTTTTGTTTGGAATCGACAGTACCAACCCTATGGCGAAGCTCAACTGAGCAGGTTTCGACACACAGATGAAAAAGGCAGACGCTACAAGCTGGAGAACCTTACAGGATCGCGGATTGCCTCTAACTCGGGTAAATTCGAATGGCGAGGGACAATGCCGCCACCGTCGCGAGGATGGGGTTATTCGCGTGAGCAGCTAGAAGAATGGTGGAGCGAGGGTCGGATTCAGACAAAACGCGACGGCACTCCTCGTATGGATGGTTTGAAAGTTTATCTTGACGAGTCACCGGGAAAACTATTGCACAATATCTGGACGGACATACCCAGGATCGCCAACACATCATCCGAACGTACCGGCTTCCCCTCACAAAAGCCGCTCGCCCTCTACCGCCGCATCATCGCAGCCAGCAGCAACGAAGGCGACATCGTGCTGGATCCCTTCTGTGGCTGCGCGACAACGCCAGTCGCCGCCGAGCAACTAAAGCGGCAGTGGATTGGCATGGACATCTGGGACGGCGCGGAAGAACAGGTAAAGACAAGATTGCGTAAAGAATGGCTATTCACGCCCGAAGCCAAGCAAATAGTCATGTTTCCGCACATCGTCCATATTATGACCGAGCCGCCAGAGCGCAGCGATGACGCCCAGCCGGCCGCGCCTTTCCTGCGCGTCAAGCAAGTGCATGAGCCGCCAGGACCGAAGATGTCCCGCGCCGAGATGTACGCGCATCTGCTGGAGCAGCACGGCGCGCGCTGCCAGGGCTGCTACCGCGAATTTGACGACCCGCGCTACTTGCAACTGGACCACAATGTGCCGCGCTCGGATGGCGGGCTGAACCACATCTCGAATCGGATTCTGCTTTGCGGTCCCTGCAACCGTCTGAAGAGCAATATCTATACGTTGAGCGGCTTGCGCCGGCAGAATAAGAAGCTGGGCTACATGCGACAGTAGACTTTGGCTGGTAGTTTGGCTAAGGCTATAATCATTTTCGCTAGCGAAAGCAATTTTTAGACTGACCAAGTTATATCCCAAGCTCTGCGAGACTCCCCTCCCTCATTTTTTGGGGAGGGACTGGGGGTGGGGGAGATAAGGAAAATAACATGAAACTCGGCGCGAACTCACTTCTATTCGGTTCCTGGGATATGGAAACGGCGTTCAAATACCTGGCGATGGCGGGTTATGACGGTATCGAAATGTCGGCCATCGACAGCATGAGCCAGCATCTCGTCCTGTCGCGCTGGCGGGAATGCGCGCCGGAAATCGTGCGCCTTTCCAAAAGCTACGACCTGGAACTGCTGGCGATGGAACAATCTTCCCGCGACCCCGACTTGATGGAGCTGGCATTCCAGGCCGCTGTCGAGACCGGCATCCCCATCATCAATTGCGGTCCTGGCGGCGTGGCGGATGACGAATCCACCTACCCGCAGGTGCTGGACGAGCTGGGCGCATTGGTCGCCCGCGCCGAGCATTACGGCGTAACCCTGTGCGCCAAGGCGCATGTCGGGCAGTATGTCTACAATACGCCGACCAGCCTACGCATGTTGGAAGATATTCAATCGCCCAACTTCGGCTTGGATATGGATCCCTCGCATATTCATCGCGCCGGCGAAAACCCGGTCGAAGCCATCGCGGCGGTCGTTTCGCGCATCAAGCATGTGCATATCCGCGATTGCAAGGGGCGGCAGCAGGGTCCCGGCGAGCCGCATGAGCAAGCCAACGGACGCGGCGATATTGACCTGGTCGGCTACATCCGCGTCTTGCACGAGGGCGGCTATACCGGCCCGCTCAACCTGGAAGTCATCGGCACCAAATTCAAAGGCACTTCGCTAGAACAATGCTGCATCATCGGCGCGGAAGCCCGCGGGCACATGCAAGCCTGCCTGCAAGCCGCTGGCGCGCGCTAATCCGCCCCCACCCCAAACCCAGTCGCTTTTACACATCGGACCCACCCCACCATCATACCCCGGGAGAACGACGGGGGAGCCGTATA
>VXNO01000171.1 GCA_009840575.1 Chloroflexota bacterium
ATAAATTCTTGTTGCTCATAAGATACCCATTCTGAAGTGCGACACGCTGCCTCGCAAGTGTTTCGACTGAATAAGCCGATACGATAGCCACGAGCACCTTCAACAGCGCCCCAATACAACACATCGTCGAACACATAGAAATTTGTGGGAAAAGGCAGGCGCGGCGGCTGGGCTTGAGCCAGCGTGAAGCGGTAAATAACAATCGTGGCAAGCAGGAGAATTATTGTTTTCTTTCGTAACATGATTCTATGTTACCTCTGCTGATGTACTAGCGCCTACTCGCTACTTGTATAGACGCAGTCGCCACACTGATGATTCCAGCAGCGATTTGTATTGCCTGAACAACATTGCTTTTTACAGCTTCGCGTACATAGGCAAGGCAATCCAAAACCCGGGCAATGTCCCACCGGTAGCTGCTCAGTGACTGTGTAAGACACCCATTTTGATTGCAGGCACTCTTCCACATAAGGGTCTAATGTCGCAGTAGGCGGTGGGTCAGTTGCTGGCGGCGGCGGAGGCGGCTTGGTATTCGTCGGCGTGTCGATGCCACGCAGGAAGACTCGCGTCGGCGTCGGGCTGGGCGTGGCGGTTGGGGTGCTGGTCGGCGTGGGAGTCGGGCGAGGGCGAGTCAGATGGTAGAGTGTGCTCCCGGAACTGTCTTGGTACTGAGCTGGGTCAGCGGAAATGGCTTCTACAAATGTGTAATAAACATAGTCGTATCGCAAATCGCGCAAATCATATCTGTTTTGGCTTACTTCGGCAGTAATCCAGCCCCTCGAGCTTATGCCCGGCAAGCTGACACGATAGCCGCTGGCATGCTCGACAGCATCCCAATGCAGCGCGTCGTCATAAACATGAAGATTTCTGGGCCAAGGAAGACGCGGGAGCTGAGCTTGGACTAGAGTGAATGCGCTGAAGAATATGAAAACAAGCAACCATAATTGAGCAATTTTACGAGACAAGGCTGTCTCCTTCGCGGCGAAGGGATTATTGACGCAGAACTATCACACGGGCGCGCAGGCTTGTCAAGCAATTGCCGCTATCAACGGTCATCGCCATTCCAATGACCCATCATGCAAGCGTCCGTAGCGCAAGCTAAGGATATCGCGCAGATAATTCTGATACAGCTTCCAGGGGTGGCGCGCGCCTTGTTTGGGCAGGTTGGGCAGGGCGCGCTGCACATAGCCGGAAGTGAAATCGACAAAAGCCGCCGACTGCATATCGCCTGACAGGCGCGGCGTGCACTGCGCATAGCCATGCCGCTGCATATGCTTCAGCAGGCGGCAGACATATTCGCAGACCAGCTCGGCGCGCAATGTCCACGAGGCGTTTGTGTAGCCAAAAGCCGAAGCCAGGTTGGGCAGTCCGCTGTACATGACGCCTTTGTAGCTGTAGGTCTCGCCCAGCGCGATTTCTTCGTCATCGACCAGGATGCGCAAGCCATGTAGGATGCGCATGACCAGCCCGGTGGCGGTTACGATGATATCCGCCGGCAGCCGCTGCCCCGATTCCAGCACGATGCCCGCCTCGTCAAAGCGCTGGATATGGTCGGTTACGATTGTTACCTTGCCTTCGCGCATGGCTTTGAAGAGGTCGCCATCTGGCACCAGGCAGACACGCTGATCCCAAGGCGGGTAACGGGGGTTGAAGTGGCGCTTGATATCGTAATCATCGCCCAGTTCGCTGCGCACCCCATCCAGGATAGCCGCGCGCGCCTGGTCGGGTTTGCTACGGGCGAAACGATATTGGATGATGCCGCGCAGGATCAGCCGCCAGCGCGTTAATTTTGCGCTCAGCCATAAGGGCAGCCGCGCCTGCAGCCGCAGCGCCAGCTCGTCGCGTGACGCCATGCTGACAATATAGCTGGGCGAACGTTGCAGCATGGTTACTTCTGCGCCAGCGCGCGCCAAAGCCGGCACCAGCGTGACCGCCGTCGCGCCACTGCCGATGACCACCACGCGCTTGCCCGCCAGGTCGAGGTCGCTGCGCCAAAACTGTGGATGCAGGACCTGCCCCTGGAAAGCCTCCATGCCGGGCCAGTCGGGACTGTAGCCGCGGTCGTAGCGATAATAGCCCGTGCACATGAACAGGAACTTGCAGCGCAGTTGATAGCGCTCGCCGCCGCTGGGCTCGATAGCGACTGTCCAGCGCGTCTGGGCGCTCGACCAAGTGATTTGGCGGACGCGCTGCTGGAAGTGGATGCGCTTGTCGATGCCAAACTCGTGGGCTGTCGCTTTGAGGTACTGCAAAATCTCCGCGCCATCGGCAATCGCTTTTTCGCCGCGCCAAGGACGAAAACGATAGCCCAATGTATACATATCGCTGTCGCTGCGCACGCCAGGGTAGCGAAACAAATCCCAGGTGCCGCCGAGGCTTTCGCGCGCCTCGACGATCCGCCAGCGCAACCCGGGGCAGCGCTTATCCAGATAATAGCCGGCGGCGATGCCTGAGATGCCCGCGCCGACGATGAGCACATCCAGTTCTTCGCGCATATACATGATTATGCCCTTAGTAGAAGCAAGAAAGAAGTTATAAAGATAAAT
>VXNO01000015.1 GCA_009840575.1 Chloroflexota bacterium
CCAGAACGAGGGAAGGGGAGTCTTTGCCAGCGATTCCGTAGTATTAAAGCCCCTCACTCATTTTGGGGGAGGGGTTTGGGGTAGGGGTAAAATGGGCATTCTAGAGTCTCATTACTTACCTGCACTTACTGAAACGCAGAGCTTTGTGAGCTTGGTGTCTTTGTGGTTAAAGTTTCACGATTTCCCTGCGATTAACGGCATCGCTCAAGCCCCTTCCACCCAAATCGGCGATGCCCAAGCCCATTGCCCGTTGCGCTGGCGCGCGCGAACATAATACCAATCCCGTTCTTCGCCTTCGCTCTGGTGGGTGATAGCAAAGCTGTGTCGGTATTCATTTTCCGGCACGGCGCGATGAAAAACGAAACTGGGCGAGACAAAGCCGCTGGTATAAAAACTGCGCGCGCCCTCTCGCAACTCGCTGATGGGCAAAATAATCTCCTGACCATTGATGCGCGCCTGGATTGCTGTGTTTGCGTCTGCCTGCACGGTTAAGGTGATGGCTTGGGTGGCAGCGCTGCGCACAGTCGCGTTGCGTGGAGTTTGCGTGCGCAGATGCACGCGATCCCCGCCCGCATAATCCAGGTGGCTGAATACGCAGGGCGTAACCGAATCGATGACGGGGATGCCGATGTCGTGCCCGCGCAGGTGCGGCTCAACACCCAGCAAGTCGCCGCCGTTGACGCGCAGGTCGACATCCCAGTCGGTCAGCGTCTCCAGCTCGCCCCAGCCCATCTCCAGGCGTAGCTTTATACCCCCCTCAATCTCCCCGTCGAGACAGGGGGAGGCGCGGTGGATGACGCGGTTCTTGTACAGCACTTCAATGTAGTCCAACGTAGAAGCGCCTTCCACCGCCACCGCGATTTGGACTTCGGGCGCGAAAGGAATCACGCTGCCCATGGGCTGGTCATTCAGCGAGAAAGCCAGTTGGATGCGGTCGCCGGTGATGGCATAGCAGCGCCGATTTTGCAGCGCCTCCCAGATAGCGGCGCGTGTCAGCGCTTTCGCCCAGACCGCCACCTGCCCATAGCCATAGCTGCCCGGGTGAGCGCTGTGATGGTCGCTGGAGCCGACGAAGCCGAAGATATGCCCCTGCGCCAAGCCGAACTGGACTGTGCTGCGCTGGTCGCGTGGACCCATGGCGTGCAGGTAAGCTGGCTCGGCATCGCTGTCTTCGCTGGCGCCGTGGAAGGACATAATCTCGACCACGGGCGAAAGTTCCGTCGTGTAATGCGCCCAGTTGATGCCGCGGAAACCTTGCAAATAGCCAATATGGTGCGGGATGAGCAGGCTGGGCTGGGGATGTTGGCGCAGTCGTTGGCGCAGGTCTTCGATATGCGCGACATGGAAGATCTCCCGCGTGGCAATATCACGAAACAGGATGCAGTGGTCGCCATAGCGCATGGAATGCCACTCGAAGCTGGGGAAAGTAACAAATTCGCCCGGTCGGTTGGCGGCCTCTGTGGCAGCGAAATACCCAGCCCAGCCCGCCCGCGCCCTTTCAAAGCCCTGCCGATGATAATCGACCAGGTAGCCCAGTCGCGGATCATCCTGCGGCATATCGTCCCAGTGCCCGTGCAAGGTAACGCTGGTGAAGTCCAACTGCAGGCGGGCGTTGTGCAGCGCTTCATCCAGGCCGCCGACGCCATAGCTCAGGTTGCAGTGGTTGTGGATATCGCCGAAGTAGAGCTGGCAATCGGCGTAAGCGGTGGAATCAGCCATCGAATTGGAAGAGTGAACAGCCGCCATCCAGCGTCAGGATGCTGCCGGTCATGTAGTCAGTTTGCGGGCTGGCGAGGTAGACGACAGCGGCGGCGATGTCTTCGGGGCTGCCGGGCGCGCCCAGGGGGATGACTGTGCTGACGCGCGCGGCGTATTGCGGCTCCTCGCGCAGTTGCCGCCCCGCCAAGCCCGCCGCCACGATGCCCGGCGCGACCGCGTTCACGCGGATGCCATGCCCGGCCAGCTCGCGCGCCATCTGTTTGACCAGCATATTGACGCCGGCTTTGCTGACGGTGTAGGCGCTGATCTCGGGCCAAGGGATCTGCGCGACCCAGCTTGATGTCAAGATGATGCGCCCCTGCGCGCCATCGGCGACCATGCGGCGGGCGGCAGACTGGCAGGTATGAAAGC
This sequence comes from Chloroflexota bacterium, assembly GCA_009840575.1. GTDB lineage: Bacteria > Chloroflexota > Anaerolineae > Aggregatilineales > Phototrophicaceae > UBA6055. The sequence goes on from VXNO01000015.1 coordinate 2,131, forward strand.
AGCCAGTCAGGTTGATGTCGAGGTGATTCTGCCAGTTCTCGGCGCTGAGCTCGAGGAAAGGCTGGGCGTCGACGATGCCGGCGTTGGCGCAGACGATATCGACTTGCGGCAGGCCGGCGATGGCCGCGTCAACCGCCGCCCGGTCGCGCACATCGACTTTTACATAGTCGGCAAGCGAATCTTGCTTGGGCGGGACGATATCCCAGCTTATAACCTGCGCGCCGTTCTCCGCCAAATGACGAGCCATGGCGCTGCCCAGGTCGCCACTGCCGCCGGTTACGATTGCCGTCTTGCCGTGTAGCATAGTTTGCCTTTCCGCCTGCTTGAGCCTGGATTATGGCGCAGTTTGACTCTATGGGCAATGCGAGAGGAAATCCGCGGGCGCGCGGCCCGGGCCCCCGGGGGGG
>VXNO01000152.1 GCA_009840575.1 Chloroflexota bacterium
GATTTCACCAAAAACCCACCCATCTTACTCTGGGACTATACAACTAGCCACTCCCGTTGTCCATGTGTCCCCACCTGCTTACAGAGACTATGCTACTATAGCTTACTGCTTGCTATATGTCAGCCAGAAAGGAATGACGATGCAAAAAATCAAAATCGGGCTGATTGGCTATGGCGGGATCGGCCGCGTGCATGCCGCCGCCTACCGCGTGATTCCATTTCACTACGGCTTGCCCGCCGATAGCATCCAGATCGCCGCTGTCGCCACCACGCGCGAAGCCACCGCCCGCGCCGCCGCCGAAGAAATCGGCTGCGAAATATACAGCGCCGACTATCGCGAATTGCTGGCGCGCGCTGATATAGACGCCATTGACATCTGCACGCCCAACAACGCGCACCACGAGATTGCTTTGGCTGCCGCAGCGAAAGGCAAGCACATCTATTGTGAAAAGCCGCTGGCTATGAACGAACAGGAAGCTAGCGAGATGGCAGCAGCCGTGCAAGCCGCCGGCCTTAAAGCGCAGTTGACTTTCAATTTTCGCTTCTTCCCGGCTTTGGCGCGCGCCCGGCAGTTGATGGCGGAAGGCTTCTGCGGGCGGGTGTTTTCTTTTCGCGGGCGCTACCACCGCTCCAGCTACATCAGCGCCGACAAAGCCATGTCCTGGCGGCTGCAGCGCGAAATCACCGGCGGCGGCGCGCTCTTTGATCTCGGCTCGCACATCCTGGATATGCTCTACTTCCTGCTGGGGGATTTTGCATCTGTCAACGCCACGTTGGATACCTTGATTAAGCGCCGACCCATCGCTGGCGGACAAGGCGAAACCGCCGCGGTCAATGTAGACGATATCGCGCTTTTGCAGGCGCGGCTGGTCGATGGGACGCTGGGCACGGTCGAAATCTCGCGCATGGGCACGGGCGCGACCAACGATGTCGTCCTGGAGATCTTCGGCGATAAAGGCGCGATGCGTTTTGACCTGGCGGAGCCGGCTTGGTTGCAAGTCTATGATGCGCGCGAAGATGACGGCGCGCGTGGATTTCGTAAAATCGAGACGGTCGGGCGTTATGCGGGGCAGCGAGCGCCGGACTGGTCGATGTCGCCCGGCTTTATGCGCGCCCATGCCGAGTGCCAATACCAGTTCATCCGCGCCATCTGGGACGATACGCCACCTGAGCCATCTTTCGCCGACGGGCTGCATATCCAGCGCATCATGGCGGCGGCGGAAGCCTCTTCGGCGCGTGGCGGCTGGGTCAATGTAGCAGAATAGCTAGTGGCGGGTTGAAAGGGGCGAGTCACCGCCTCGTCCCTACGCCAAACCTCTGTGCCTCTGTGACAAATCTTTTTGATGCGATTGCCCTGCCAGTCAGTTTCTGCTCGCTTGACGCCCTTGCCCAGCCCGTGTTACACTCGCGCCATGCAAAAACACAGCGCGAACACCATGCCTATGCGGATGCCCGACCCTCGTGGGGGCAGACGTTGATGGCTGCGCCGGGCAACTGGCAGCATTTTCGCTAATCCGTCTGTCGCCGACAGGCGGTTTTTTGTATACGGCGAGCGCAGTATCCAGGAGTTTTACTCATGTCCACAGAAACTATCCATGTGTCGGTGGCTTGGCCCTATGCCAATGGCGACCTGCATATCGGCCACCTGGCTGGCTGTTACCTGCCCGCCGATATTTTCGCGCGCTATCATCGCCTGCGCGGCAACCAGGTGCTGATGGTCAGCGGCTCGGACAGCCATGGCACGCCTATCACGGTCGAGGCGGACAAGCGCGGCACAACAGCGCGCGCCGTCTTCGAGCATTATCACGAGCGATTCTTGAAGACGCAGCGCAAAATCGGCATCAGCTATGATTTGTTCACCCACACCGACACCGAAATTCATCATCAAGTAGCGCAAGACATTTTTACGACGCTGTTGGAGCGCGGCTACCTCTACACAGAAAAGCAGACCCTGCTCTATAGCGAGAGCGAGAAACGCTACCTGCCCGACCGCTACGTCGAAGGTACCTGCTACATTTGCAAATACCCGCATGCCCGCGGCGACCAATGTGATCATTGCGGCAACCTGATGGATGCCGTCCAGTTGATTAATCCCCACAGCCGCAACAATCCCGATGACAAGCTCGTCCGCAGCGAATCGGAACACTACTTCCTTGACCTGGCGCAATTTACCCAGCAAATCCTGGACTATCTCGCCGATCATGCGCATCACTGGCGCCCCAATGTCAGCCGCTTCAGCCAGAACTTCGTCAAGGATGGGCTGCGCGGACGTCCCATCACCCGCGATATCGACTGGGGCGTGCGTGTCCCGCTGGATGGCTGGGAAGACAAGCGCCTCTATGTCTGGTTTGACGCGGTCATGGGTTACCTCTCCGCCAGCATCGAGTGGGCGCGGAATACAGGGCAGCCCGATGCCTGGAAAAAATGGTGGTACAACCCAGCCGCCAAGATCTACAACTTCATCGGCAAGGACAATATCCCCTTCCATACCATCATCTGGCAGGCGGAGCTGCTGGGCATTGATGGCATCTACAACGAGGGCGACCCCACCTACGGCGATGCGCAGCTGCAACTGCCCTACGATGTGCCCGCCAACGAATTTATGAATATCGAGGGGCAGCAATTCTCAACCTCGCGCAATTGGGCGGTGTGGCTGCCCGACCTGCTGGAGCGCTACCAAGCCGATGCCGTGCGCTTCTATGTCGCCCGCACCTTCCCCGAACGCCAGGATAGCGACTTCAGTTGGGATGGCTTCCTGGCGCGCGTCAATAACGAGCTGCTGGCGGCATGGGGCAACCTGGTCAATCGGATGCTGGGTTTCGCCTGGAAGCGCTTTGACGGGGTCGTGCCAGCGCCTGACAAGCTCACGGATGCGGACGCAGCCATCATCGCGCGCTGCGAAGCCGGCTTGGACTTGGTCGGCGAGTTGATTGCCGAAGTGCGTCCGAAAGAAGCGCTGGAGGAGACGCTGAGCCTGGCGCGGGCGGTCAATGGCTGGCTCAACGAACGCGAGCCCTGGCGGGCCATCAAGCAGGACCGGGCGGATGCGGCGCGTTCGGTTTATACAGCGCTGCGCTGCATCGACAATCTGAAAATCCTCTTCGCGCCCTTCACGCCTTTCAGCTCGCAGCAGGTGCATGAGATGCTGGGTTATGACGGGCAGCTCTTCGGCGAACAGCGCATCGAGAATTACAGCGAGGAAACGCGCGATCACCTAGCTTTGGTTTATGATGGCGCGGCGACGGTTGGCCGCTGGGAGAAAAGCGCGCTGCCGCCAGGGCAAAAGCTGCAAAAACCCAGCCCGCTCTTTACCAAGCTGGATGCGGAGATCGTCGAGCAGGAGCGCCAGTACCTGGGCCAGGCGCGGGCCGAGCGGGAGATTGGGTAGCAATTCGCTGACCAGGTAAGATTCAGTGAATATGTTACTATTCCGATCAAGTGAGAGAGTTGCGCATGTCACTTAGTAACTATTTCACGGAGATTGAAAGCGAGGATTTTCAATCCCGTTTCATGATCTATAGCGGCTTCAAGCTGGTGCGAAAAGCCTTAGCAAGAGAAAAGAATGTTGCGTCATTGATTAATGAGATGCGACTGAACTCCGCCTGTATTGACGAAATTGGCAAACGGATACTGTCCTTATGCGCGGAGAATAAGGACGAGCCAGGGGCTGCCTATGATATTGCAGTCGCAGCATACTTATATTGCCTGTATGTGACTGACCAGCATTTCGCAAGTCGAATGAGCGACTACGTCTTGCAACTGGGTAAATTGTGGTGGTCGGTAGATATAGCTCTACACATAAAAAGGATACCGTAGAATACACTTATTCAACTGGGCAGGAATCACTAGCTCTGCAATAGGCCCAAGCTCGTTTCTGCTGGGGGCTGCGACAATTATCGCAAAATCATGCCTATTTCATTTTCATTATTGTCTATGTGTTGAAACACGCCCCCTTTCGCCAAAACCCCGCTTCTGCGCTACACTCCTCTCCATGACTTGGCTGCGCGCGCACTTCCATACCCACAAGCCCATCATCGCCATGTGCCACTTGCGCGCCTTGCCGGGCGACCCGGCATACGACCAGCAACGCGGCTTAGATTGCATCGTCGACGCGGCGCGCAAAGACTTGCTGGCGCTGCAAGCGGGCGGCGTCGATGCCATCATGTTTTCCAACGAAGCCAGCCTGCCCTATCTCACCCAGGTGCCGCCCATTACCATTGCCTGCATGGCGCGCGTCATCGCCGAGCTAAAGCCGCTGATTGACCGCCCCTTCGGCGTCAATGTGCTGTGGGATCCAAAAGCCTCGATTGATGTCGCGGTTGCTACCGGCGCGAGCTTCGTGCGCGAAGTCTTCAGCGGCGTCTATGCCAGCGACTTCGGCTTGTGGAATCTCAACTGCGGGGAAATCGTCCGTCATCAGCACGCGGTGGGTGGCGCGCATATCAAGCTGCTCTACAACATCGTGCCTGAGTCGGCGGTTTACCTGGCGGCGCGCAATGTGGTGGATATCGCTGTGTCGACTGTCTTTGTCGCCCAGCCGGATGCGCTCTGCGTCTCGGGCTTAACCGCCGGCGCAGAAGCCGATTCCGAGACTTTGCGGCTGGTCAAAGACGTGGTGCCAGGGACGCCGGTCTTCGCCAACACCGGCGTGCGCAGCGACAACCTCGCCGCGACCTTGGCAATCGCCGATGGCACGGTCACCGGCACAGCCTTCAAGCGCGATGGGCATATATGGAACGAGGTCGATGTCCAGCGGGCGCGCGAGTTCATGCGCATCGCCCGAGCCTGCCGCGGCGACTGAGGCGATGGACGTGCGCTGGCGGCAAGTGGCGGATGTACTCACGCGCTACTCCACAGCGCTGCAGCCCGGCGAGCGCGTCATGATTGCCATGCAGGAAATCGACAGCTACCCCCTGGCGCAGGCTTTGTACGCCGCTTGCATCGAGGCGGGCGCTTTGCCCCAAGTGCAGTTCCACGCCGATTCGATGAAGCAATCGCTGCTGCGCCAGGGCGATGCAAGGCAAGTCGGTTGGCTGCCGGAAATCGAAGCCTATGGCATGGAGTGGGCGGATGTCTATTTTGGCTTGCGCGCTTTAGCTTCCGCGCCTGCGCTGACGGGCATCCCCGCCGAAGCGATCGCCAGGCACCAGGCTGCGCAGGGCAGAGTCTCGGCGCTGCGCTGGCAAAAGACGCGCTGGTGTCTGACGCGGGTGCCATCCCCGGCGCTGGCGCGACAAGCGGGCATCGACCTGGCGGCGCTGCGCGAAATGTTCTTTGCCGCCTGTTTGCTGGATTATGAGGCGCTCTCCCGCCGCTGGCAGGCGCAAGCTGAGAAACTGCGTGGCTCGCGGACTGCGCGCATTGTCGCCGGCGAAGAAACAGATTTGTCGTTCTCGGTGGCGGGACGCGACTGGTGTGTCTTCGCAGGCAAGATCAACATGCCGGATGGTGAAATCTACACCGCGCCGGTCAATGCCACTGTGAATGGTCGCATTCATTTTGAGCAACCGGCTATTTTCGGCGGCGTGGTTCTGCCCGATATCCGCCTGGCATGGCGCGATGGTCAGCTCATCCATGCCAGCGCCACCGCCAACCAAGACTACCTGCGCCGCATCCTGGCGACTGATGCCGGTGCCAGCAAGTTGGGGGAGTTCGCTTTTGGGCTGAATCCCTGCCTGGATGTATTCTGCCGCGATATACTATACGATGAAAAGATTGGCGGCACGGTGCACATCGCGCTGGGCAGAGCCTATCCCGAATGCGGCGGAACCAATGTCAGCAGCATTCATTGGGACCTGGTCAAGGATATGCGCGCTGGCGGGACGGTCTTGGTCGATGGGCGGACCGTCTTGGCTGACGGCGCGCTGCAAATCTGAATGCGAAGGAGGCGAATATCGAGCGATACGCGAAGGTAGCCCCACTTTCTAATAACTTTCGAGAAGGAGCAGAAAAATGTCCAAGAACAGACTGAGCAGGCGCGACTTTTTGCGCATGAGTGGCGCGGCTGGCGCAGCGATTGCCGGCGCGTCCCCGCTGGGCAACCTGGCAAAGGTAGCCGCTCAGACCGACACCACCATCAATGTCTTGACCGTGGGCGACCCCTGGGACTTGGCGCTGCAGAGCGTCGTCGAGCAATTCACCGAGGCGACCGGCATCGGCGTCAACATCGAGTCGCTGGGTTATACCGCATTGCAAGCGCGCTTGATTAACGCCTTCCTCACCCAAAGCGCCGACGCGGACGTCATCGCTGTCGACCAAATGTGGATCAGCCAATATGCCGATAATGGCTGGATCCGCTCGCTGGACGACTTCATCGCCATGGATTCAGACGCCCACTTTGACGACTTCCTGCCCGAATGCCTCTATTCGCTGAGCACCTGGCGCAACCACGTCTGGACTCTGCCCATCGCTTCCTATGCCCAGGGCATCATGTACCGCACAGACCTCTTTGAAGCGGCTGGCTTGGATGCGCTGCCGGCCTCAGTGGCTGATGCTGGCAATTGGACATGGGAAGATTACTTCGGCATCCTCGATACCATCAACGGCATGGACCTGGATGGCACCAGTATGTACGGCACGACGGTCATCGGCGCGCAGCCCGTCCCAGTTGTGCATATGTACACGCAGCTTGCCGCCAGTTACGGCACGCGCTGGTTCACCCAATTCCCCGAAGCGCCCTGGGACTTCACACCTACTATCAACAGCGAAGCCAACACCGCCGCCCTGCATGATTGGCTGCGCCTCTATGCCGCCTCGCCGCCCGAGTCCATCAATTACCTGTGGTTTGATGCCGGCACGCGCTTCTCCCAAGGCGATATCGGCATGTTCTATCACTGGACGCCTTACTTCTACCTGGTCAACAACGAAGGCTATCTGACCGGCACGCCGTCGCCCGTTGTCGACAAGTTCGAGACCGCCGTGCTGCCGACCATGACCGCGGGTGGCGAGCAAGTCGTCAGCCTGGGCGGCTGGTCCCTGGGTATGCCTTCCACCTCCGCCAACCAAGACGCCGCCTGGCAATTCATCAAATGGGCGACCGGCTCCGAAGGCCAAAAAGCCATGGGGCAGGTCAATGTCAAGGGGCATCAGTTCGCCGATTTCAGCCGCAAGTCCAACTACGACGATGCCGACTTGAATGCCATCTACCCCTTCCTGGGCACGCAGTTGGAGATGATGAGGTTGGGCGATGGCAAGGTTGTACGTCCGCCCGCGCCCATCTATACCTCGCTGGAAGGCGTGTATGGCTTGCAGATTAACCAGGCGATGACGGGCGCTGTCAGCCCCGAGCAGGCGCTGGAAACCACGCAGACGCTCTTCCAGAATATCCTGAGCGGCAACCAGATGATTCCCTATGGCGTCGAGAGCTTCGATGACACGCTCGACAACACCAAAGCGCTCATCGCCAGCTTGTCCGGGATGTAAGCAGCACGAGCACATAAAGTCCCTCCCTCGGCCTGGGGGAGGGACTTAGGGTGGGGGAATTTGGTTGTAGTGAAACTCAACAAGCGCCTCCCTTACATCTTGCTCGCGCCTTCGATCATCATCTTGCTGGCGCTGATTTTGTATCCGCTGGCTTTCGCCCTGCGCAATAGCTTCTGGTTTTGGAACTTGCAGACCAGCCCCATGCCGCTCTACCACTCCGGCTGGGACAACTTCCGCATGGTCTTCCTGGTGACGCCTTTCAGCGAGGCGCTGAAGAATAGCTTGCTGCTGGCAGGCTTGGGCACATTCGCGCAATTTTGGCTGGGCATGGGCATCGCCCTGCTGCTGGAAAGCCACCTGCGCGGCATGGGGCTGATGCGCGCTGTGCTGATTATGCCGACGACATTGGCGCCGGTGGTGGCAGGTTTTTTGTTCCGTTATCTGCTCGAACCCAAAGGCGGCATCTTGCCTTGGCTGCTGACAGGTTTGGGCATTCCCGTGCCGCCGCAGGGTTTTTTGGGCAATGCGGGCACGGCGCTCTTCAGTATCGGCTTGGTCGATACCTGGCAGTGGACGCCTTTTTTCGCCATTGTGCTGTATGCGGGCTTGCTCTCCATCAACGAAGAGATCAAAGAAGCGGCGCAGGTGGACGGGGCTAGCGGCTGGCGCATGTTCTGGTCGCTCACTTTGCCGTTGCTGCGTCCCATCGCCGCCTTCCTGGTCATGATCCGCTTCATGCAGCTCTTCAATAGCTTCGACCTGGTCTATGTGCTGACGAATGGCGGACCGGGCACGGCATCACGCACCCTCAGCTTCAACCTTTACCGCGAGGGGCTGGTCAATTACAACATCGGCTTGACGGCGGCGATGACCTGGCTGGTGGTCATCATCGTCAGCGTTATCATCAATTTGTACCTCTTCTTCATATTTCGCAAGCGCGAATGGTAATGGAGATGCGCCGCCACACCGCGAGGCAGAAACTCGTTATCTACGCGCTGATGAGCCTGGTGATGGTCTTCTTCTTGGGGCCAATCTTTTGGTTTATCCTGCTGGCATTCCGACACCCAAGTGAAGCCTACAACCTGCCGCCAGAGTTGCTCTTTGAACCCTACCTCGGCAATTTCATCGACACCTTCGTCGATCCCGGCAACAACGCCCCTCAACTGGTCAATAGCCTGATCGTCAGCAGCGGCGCGACTCTGCTCAGCCTGCCCTTCGCGCTTGCCGCGGCCTATGCCCTGTCACGCTTCGCCATGCGCGGCAAGGAATTCATCCTGAACTGGTATATCAGCCTGCTGATTGCCCCGCCCATCGTCTTCGTCATCCCCTATTTCATCCTCATGTCGCGCATCGGCTGGGCGGGCAGCTACCAGGCGATGATTGTTACTTTGCAAACTTTGGCGATACCTTTTTCGGTCTGGCTATTGAAGAGCTTCATCGACGAGGTGCCGCTGGATTTGGAAGAAGCGGCTTGGGTGGATGGCGCGACTCGGCTGCGCGCTTTCTTCTTCATCATCATCCCCTTGGCGCTGCCGGGTTTGATTGTTACTTCCATGTTCACTTTTGTCTTCAGTTGGAATAATGTGCTATTCCCCTTGGTGCTCAGCCGTGGCAGCACGACGACCCTGCCCGTCGGCACGATCAGCTTTTTTGCTTCGACAGGCGTCTATTGGGGGCATATCGCGGCGACGGCGGTGGTGGCTATGCTGCCGCCCATGATCATATTTTTGTTGCTGGGGCGCTATGTCGTGCGCGGCCTCACCTTCGGCGCAGTGAAAGGATAGACGCATGGAGAAAGTTGGCTTTGGACTCATCGGCGCGGGCATCGTCGGCGGCGCATGGCACGCTCATGTGTATCACCACATGCCACGCGCAGAACTGGTCGCCATCTGCGACTTGAACGAAGCGCGCGCCCGCGAAGTCGCCGACCGGTATGGCGTGGCGCATGTCTACACGGACTATCGCGATTTGCTGGCGCGTGATGACATCGCTGCCGTCTCGATTGCCACGCCAGACTTCGCCCATCGCGAGATCGCTATCGCCGCAGCGCAGGCTGGCAAGCATATCCTGGTCGAGAAGCCAATCGCCACCACCAGCGAAGATGCCTACGCCATTGTCGCGGCGGCTGAGAAAGCTGGCGTCAAGCTGATGGTCGACTATCACAACCGCGCCAACCCGGCATTTGTCTCGGCGCGGCAGGCAGTGCAGGCGGGCGAGCTGGGCGAACTGCGATACATTTATGCCCGGCTCAGCAATACCACCTTCGTGCCTACGCAGATGCTGCCCTGGGCGGCGCAAAGCTCGGCGCTGTGGTTCTTGGCCAGCCACATGCTGGATATGGCTTGCTGGCTGCTGGGCGATAAACCCAGCCGCGTCTATGCCGTGAGTCGTTCGGGCGTGCTGCAGTCGCTGGGCATCGACACGCAGGACTTCCATATCGCCATTGTCGAGTTCGCGGGCGGCGCGGTGCTGACTTTGGAAAATGCCTGGATCCTGCCGGAGACGGAGCCCAATGTCTTCAACCTGAAGATGGAGCTGCTGGGCAGCCAAGGCTCGCTTTACATCAATACCAGCGACAACCGCACAGTCGAGAAATATACCCAGGCGGCGGCCAGCCTGCCCGATACGCTTGGCTTCACTCTCGATGCGGGCTCGGCGCGGCTCAGTGGCTTCGTGCTGGAATCAATCGCTCGCTTTGTCGATGCTGTCGTGGATGACAAGCCGCTGCTGGCAACGGGGCCCGAAGCGGCGCTGGTTACGCGCGCGCTCTGCGCCATAGAAGAGTCGGCGCGGTTGAGCCAGCCTGTCGATCTGCTTTGATCATGGACGACCAACTGCTGCTGGGCATCGACATCGGCACATCCAGCTCCAAAGGCGTGCTGGTTACCTTGGACGGGCGCATCGTAGCAGAGCAGACTGTCGCGCACAGTTTCGCTATGCCGCAGCCCGGCTGGGCGGAGCAGGATGCCGAGGCGGTATGGTGGTCGGACTTCTGTATCATCTCCCGCGCGCTGATCCAACAGGCGGGTATCGACCCTGCCCAAATCGCGGGCTTGGCTTGCAGCGCCATCGCCCCGACCATGCTGCCGCTGGATAAGGACTATCGTCCGCTGCGCCCGGCGATTTTGTATGGCATCGACACCCGCGCCAGCCAGGAAATCGCTGAATTGAACGCGGCGCTGGGCGAAGCAGCGATTTTCGCGCGCGCCGGGCAGTCGCTTTCCGCGCAGTCGGTGGGTCCAAAAGCGCTGTGGTATCGAAAAAATGAGCCAGCATTATTCGCCAGGACGCGAAAGATAGTAACCGCCACCAGCTACCTGGTCTTCCGCTTAACCGGTCGCTTCGCGCTGGATAACTATGTCGCGCCTTATTTCAGCCCTTTCTTTGATGTGGGGCGGTTGGCTTGGCACAAAGACTGGGTGGAGCGAGTCTGCCCGCTGGAGTGGCTGGCAGAGACCGCCTGGTCGACAGAGCAAGCGGGCATGGTAACCGCCAGGGCGGCGCAGGAAACGGGCGTTCCCGCGGGCACGCCGGTGGCCGTGGGCACAGCCGATGCTTTGGCGGAAGCGGTCGCGGCGGGCGCAGTCGCTATCGGCGACATGATGGTCATGTATGGTACGACGCTTTTCCTCATCCAGACCACCGCGCAATTTTCCGCTCACCGCGATTTGTGGGCTTCAGTGCATCTGCAGCCCGGCTCTGCCATTTTGGCGGCGGGTATGTCGACCGCGGGCGCGTTGTTGGGCTGGTTTCGGGATGAACTGGCTGGCGAAGAACGGATGTTGGCAGGTGAGCAGGGCGAAAATGCTTTTGCGCTGCTGGCGGAGCGCGCAGCACAGGTTCCAGCCGGCGCGGGAGGCTTGTTGACACTGCCCTACTTCAGCGGCGAGCGCAGCCCTATCAACGACCCCCAGGCAAAAGGCGTATTCTTTGGCTTGACGCTTTCGCACAGCCGCGCGCACCTGTATCGCAGTTGCCTGGAGGGCATCGCCTTTGGCTTGCGGCACAATATCGAGGCAATGGGCGAAGTCGCTGCGCAGCCCCGCCGGCTGGTGGCGATTGGCGGCGGCGCTCGCCAAGCGCTGTGGCTGCAAATTTGCAGCGATGTAACCGGTTTGACGCAAGATATGCCGGCGCAGACCATCGGCGCGGCGTATGGGGACGCCTATATCGCGGGTATGGCGGCGGGCATTTTCGACGACTTCAGCCCTTTGCGGCAAGAATGGGCGCGCGTCCAGCGGCGCATCCAGCCGAATATGCAGAACAAAGCGCTTTATGATGACTTGTATGCAGTTTATCGCGCGCTCTATGCAGACAGCAAGCAGCACATGCGGCGGCTGTCGCGGATTTAAGGTGTCTTCCCTGGTGATTCAGGGTAGAAAATACGCAGCTCCCCCAGTGGCACGCGCGCATCGGCAAAGGTCATGCCAGCGGCGTCCCTGGCTGGCAAGCGCTGCATATCGCTCAGGTTATAAAGCCCGCTGTAAATCGCGTATTCTCCTGGCGCGGCATCCTCAGGCACGGACACAGTCCATAGCTCGGTGTCTTGCAGACTCTCATACCACAGGCGCGTGGGCAGGCGGCGACCCAAGGGCGGCTGATCGTAGCCCCATTGCCGCCCTGTCTCTTCATGCACAAAGTGTAAGAATTGCATGAAATCCGCGCTGCTATTGACATCGCTGCGCCAGGTGATGGGAACTTCCAGGCTGTCGCCAGGCTGCGCTTGAGCCGGCAATTTTGCATCAACCAGCGTGAAGCCGCCGTCAAAGCTGGCGAGAACTGCGGCGGGTGGGGCGGTCGCTGGCGCGCGCGCGACAAACTCGCCCAGGATGACTTGCTTCTCGTTGAGCTGGCGCAGGTTGCTTGCGTCCAGGCGGCGCAAGACATTGATATCCATCGCCCCCAAGACGATCCAGTGCGCGCGGTTGGGCGGGATGTGGTCGCGGAACCAGACTTCGTGCTGCTGCCGATACACAGCCTCGTAGCCAGCGCCAAAGGCCAAGACACTGTGCAACAGGTCGAGGTCGGCGACATAAGTAAAGCTGGACTCGCCGCTTGCGCTGTCAATCAGGTCAATCAGAAAATAGCGCAATTGCGTATATTCGACTTGCGGCGCGCTGAAGTACATGGAAATGCGGATGGCATCAGCAGCCAAGTCGTATTCGTAGCCTTGCAGCACAATATCGCCGGCGAAGCGCGCATAGGTCGGCTGGGCGACGCGCCTCAGTTCGATGCGCGCCACCTGCGCATTCAACGGAATCAGCGCTAACCACAAGAATGGCAGCGCAGCGATGAAGCGGCGCAGGCGTGGCGATGGCTGTGGGCAGGCGCAAGCGAATGCGCCCAGCATAGCCACCAGGATTAGCCAGCCGCCCAGATGCTCCATAATCTCTTCAAAGGCATACGGCTTGTCGCAGCCGGCCTGGCGGAAGACGCCTTCTATGCCACAAAAGAGCGGCGCGGAATCCAGCAGCAAGCCACCCGCCCCCGCCAGCCCCAAGCCCAGTAGCGCCGTACCATGCCATAGTCGCGCCCGCCCATGCGAAGCCAGCGCCATTCCGGTCGTGGCGGCTGCCGCGCCGATGCCCAAAACCAGATAGCCGCGTTCCCACAGCGACAAGCGGTACTCGCCGACCAAGCGCTTGAAAAGTTCAAAGTATTCATCCGCGCCCATCGCCAGCAGCAGCAGCCCGATGCCGAGAAAGTAAAACCGCTGAGTTCGTCCCTGCCCGCGCCCAGCCAGGACCAAGGCGATGCCGCCCGCGCTAGCCAGCATAGTCGAAGACAGCGCCGAGGGGATGTTGTGCTCCACATCGTAGTGCCAGAGCACACCCCAATAGTGATAATTCTCCGCTGAATCCAGCGCGAACAGCAATAGCGGGATTTGCGCCAGCAAAAAGGCGGTCGCCATGCGCTGCGAGAAGCGGGGCAGCCGCCGCGCCAACAGCAGCCAACACAGCAGACAGGCGGGCAGGTACAGCGCATATTTGAACAAGTCGATGACCTGCTCCTGCGACAAGACCAGTGTGCCATCAATGATCATGCGCCCCTGCCTCGCAGCAACTTCGCGCCTACAGTGTACCTTGACCGTCCGCCCAACGTAAACGGTCGCGGGCAAAAGTCATTAAACCTAATTCACCACAGAGGATTTGCGCAGGGGCGAGGCGATGACTCGCCCGTTTCTTAACCCACCTGAATAGGAGTGTCGGAGGTCAATTTGGGCGAGGCGCTGTGTTCGCCATACAGGTGGCACAAGGTGATACGCCCGTCCTCATCGCGCACCTGCGGCGGGCGGATATCCAAGCAGGCTTGCATGGCTTCCGGGCAGCGCTGGGAAAAAGGGCAGCCGATGAATTGCTCGGTGGGGCGCGGAACGCCTTCACGGATGCGCAGGGGCGGGTTTTCGATGGTTGGGTCAGGCACAGGCACAGCGGCAATCAAAGCCTGCGTATACGGGTGCTGCGGGTTGCTGATGATCTGCTGGCTGGGACCAATCTCGACAATCTCGCCCAGATACATGATGGCGATGCGGTCGCAGGTATATTGCAGCAGCGACAGATCGTGCGAGATATAGACCGTCGCCAAGCCCAGCTCGCTGGCAAGGCGGCGCGTGGTATTAAGGATGCCCGCGCGCACCGAGACATCCAGCATGGAGACTGGCTCGTCCGCCACCAGGAAGTCGGGCTGCAAGACCAATGCCCGCGCCAGGACGACGCGCTGCAACTGCCCGCCCGAAAGCTGATGCGGGTATTTATCCAGGAAGACCTCGGCGGGGCGTAGGTTGACGCGGTCAAGTGTTTCGACCACGCGCTCCAGCCGCTCGTCGTCGTCCGTCCAGCCATGGATGATCAGCGGTTCGGTCAAGGAACGATAGAGCGTGAAGCGGGGGTTGAGCGCCTCGAAGGGGTTTTGGAACATCAACTGGGCGCGGCGGCGGAAGCCCAGCAAGTTTTCGCCATCCATCGTCATCAGGTCTTGCCCGTCAAAGTCGATCTCGCCATCGCTGGCATCCAGCAATTTCACCAGCAGCTTGCCGGTGGTCGATTTTCCACAGCCGCTTTCGCCAGCCAGCCCCAGGCTCTCGCCGCGCCGCAAACGGAAAGAAATGTTGTTGACGGCGTAGACGGTCTGTTCCTTGTCGCCACGCAGCAGCCCCGCCAAGCCGCCGCCGACCTTGAAGCGCTTGGATACATCGCGCAGCTCAAGCAGAGGCTTTTCACCCTCATCCCCTAGCTCCTTCCTGCATGAAGAGGCAAGGGGAGCATGGCTTGCCGGCTCCTCCACAGGCGGTAAAAAAAGCCCCTCCCTCATTTTGGGGGAGGGATTTAAGGTGGGGGGAGAGTTTTGCGCGACCTCGACCCGCTGCCATAGCGCCGGGTCTTCGGCTTGTTGGCGCAGAGCATCCATCTCGCCACTGCGCAGGCATGCTGCATACCGACCCACGCCAACCTGTTGCAATTGCGGGTCGTCGCTATGGCAGGCATCCTGCACAAAAGGGCACCGTTCGGCGAAGCGGCAGCCAGTCGGCGGCTCGCGCAGGTCGGGCGGGTAGCCCTCGATAGAGACTAATTCGTCGCGCGGGCGGGCGAGGTTGGGGAATGCCTGCTGCAAGCCCAGACTGTAGGGGTGAGCGGGCGATGCGAAAAATGGCTCAGCAGCGGCTTGCTCGACGATGCGCCCGGCATACATGACCGCCACAGAATCACAAACTTGCGCTACCACCGAGATGTCATGCGTGATGAGCATGACCGTCAGGTTCAGCTCTTCTTCGAGCCGGCGCAGGACTTCGAGGATTTGGTGCTGCACGATGACATCCAGCGCGGTCACCGGCTCATCGGCGATCAGCAAGCTCGGTTCCAGCGCCAGCGCCATGGCGATGACGGCGCGCTGCTTCATGCCGCCGCTGAACTCATGCGGGTAATGCGAAAGGCGCTCGCTGTCCAAGCCGACCAGGTCGAACAAATCGACTGCGCGCCGTTTGGCAGACCGCTTGTCGTAGCCGCCGCGCACACGCAGGAGTTTGGTCAGTTGCTTGCCCACGCGCTGGACGGGATTCAGCGAATCCATGGAGGCTTGGGGGATGGTGGCGATCTCCCGCCATCGCAACTGGCGCATTTCCGCCCGCGACATTTTTAACAGGTCGGCACCTTTGAAGATGATTTCGCCGCCCACGATGCGCCCGTTGCGCGGCAAGACCTGCACAATCGCCTTCAGCAGGGTCGTCTTGCCGCAGCCCGATTCGCCGATCAAGCCCAGGTGCTGCCCTTCGGCGACATCGAGCGAGACGCCATCGACCGCCTGCACCGTGCCATCTTGCGTGGCGTAGTCAACCTTGAGATTGCGGATGGAGAGGATGCTCATGGCAGTTTCCTTGGGCTGACGAATCACATCCGCCGCAAACGCGGGAAGAGCACTTCTTCGTAGCCGCGTCCGATGAAAAAGCCCGCCATCACCGTCAGCATAATGCACAAGCCCGGCGGCACGATCCAGTAATAAGCCTCGCGGGAGAGCGCCAAAGAGTTAAAAGCGTCTTGCAGCATGTAGCCCCAGCTAATCGTTTCGGGGTCGCTGAAACCCAAGAAGCTGACCGAGGCTTCGGTCAGAATCGCCCAGGCGATGGCCAGCGTGCCATACAAGAAACTCAGCGGCAGGATGCTCGGCGCGATATAAACAAAGATGATGCGCAATTCGCTGGCACCGCTCACCTTGGCCGCGCTGACAAAAGACTGCTCTTTGATCACCAGCACCTGCGAGCGAATCACCCGGCTGCTATCACGCCACAGCAGCGCCGCCATCGCCAGCACCACATTCCAGATGCTGGGGTCGAAGAAAGCCGATATCACAATGATGAAGGGGATGAAAGGGATGCCAAAAGCCACATCCGCCGCCCGCATTAGCAGGGTATCGATCCTGCCGCCATAATATCCCGCCAGCAAGCCGACGACTGTACCGATGACCGCCACAGCGATAGCCGCCGAGAAACCGACCAGCAGCGCCGCCCGCGAGCCATAGACCAACTGGCTGAAGATGTCGCGGCCGATATTGGTCGTGCCCAGCAGGAAGTTGTTGACATAGCCCTCGGCTTCGTCTTCGCCTGGCTCCGCCATCCAAAATGGCTCCGCATCCTTGATCCAGTCGCCGTTGGCATTTTTTTGCGGCGTTAGCGGGTCGTTGGGGGCGATGACAGGCGCGAAGACCGCCACCAACGTAAAAAATACGAAGATGAACAAACCCAGCAAAGCCAGCTTGTCGCGCTGGAAGACCTCCAGGTTTGCCTCCCATAGCTGGCGCAGCGCCGAGCCCTGGCGGAATTGCACTTTTTCTTTGCCGCGCAGCTCGCCGCGGACCATGGCTTCTTGTTGCATGGGCTTTACCTCCGCGTCACGAGACCTGCGCCTGCGCCGAAGCCCCGACGCGCGGGTCGAGCAGGCTGTATAAAATATCGGCGATGAAGTTCATAACGACGATGATGAGGGCGATGAGGAAGAATGCCCCTTGCGCCAATGGATAATCGGCGGATTGCACTGCCCGCACCAACGTCCGCCCCAAGCCGGGCCAAGCGAAGACTGTTTCGATGACGACATTGCCGCCGATGCTGTAGCCGATGCCCAGTGTCAGCGCGGTCAGCACGGGCAAGACGGCATTGCGCGCCGCATACTGGATCATCAGCCGCCGTTCGCTGTAACCCGCCAGCCGCCCCATGACAATGAAATCCTGGTCAAGCACTTCCAGCATGTTCGAGCGCATCAAGAGCAATGGCAGCCCGTGCAGGTAAATAGCCAATGTGAAGGTCGGCAGGATCATGTGCCGCCAGAAGACCGGCGAGAGCAGCTTGTCCCATTCGGTATCCCAGCGATAGCGCACCACCGCAGGGCCAATGCCCGACGAAGGCAGCAGCTTCCAATGAAAAGCAAACAAGGTCAGCAAAAGCATGCCCACCCAGAATTGCGGGGCGGCGCGCGTCATCAAGGTAAAGGTTGTGCCAACGCGCTCGATGCGGCTGCCGCGCAAAGCCGCATATGCGATGCCGCCCAGCACGCCGACGCTGTATGCCAGCAAGAGCGAAGTGAGCGTCAGATACAGGGTATTGGGCAGGTCGGCGCGCAGGACATCGATGACGGTGGTGCCGGCATAATGAAATGTATCGCCCAGATCGAGCTTCAAGAGGTTGATGAGATAAATGACATATTGTTCGTGCAGGGGTCTGTCCAAGCCAAAACGCGCCAGCAGCGCTTGCTCTTGCTCTTTGGTGAATTCTGTGTCGATGTAGCTGGCCATGGGGTTGCTGGGTGCCAGCCGAAACAGCAAAAACAGCAGAGTCACGATGACCCACAGCACCATCACGCTCTGCAAGAATCGTCCGGCGATGTAACTGGCGATGCCGCGACTCATGCGCTACTCCCGGTTAGTCATTTGTTAGGCTTGCCCGCTATTGCAATTTGCTCGCCGTTTTTTAGGCCTACCCCACCCCTGGCCCCTCCCCGAAGCATCAGGGAGGGGACCCAATCTCAATGGACTCGGAGTTTCTGCCAGAGGCTTCTTTACTGGAAGCATATCTTGGCGAAACCTTCCCCCCGTTGATACGGGGGGACCGAGGGCGGTAGACCCAATCGGACGCAGATTCGCGTCAGCAGCGGACGAGTCCTACAGGTTGCCTTAAGACCTCGCTCAGCCGCCCGGATAATGCAGGCGTCCGTCGTCGCCCCAGCTGTAGCCGGCATCCGCCAGCAGCTGGCGCGCGCCTTCGATTGTGTAGTCATAGCTCGGCAGGTCTTCACATTGACGCCAGTATTCCAGGGCTGCCGAAACGAAGCTATCGGCGGGCGCTGCGAAGCCGTTGTAGATGTTGTCGATGATGAACTGCTGCGGGATGACATGCGCCACCGCCTGGCGGAAGTTCACATCGTCAAATGGCTCGTAGCGCACATTGAAGGCGAAGTACTGGAAGCCAATGCTGATCGCCGAGAAGAGGTCAAGCTGCTCGTTGCTATCGACGATATCTTGCAGCACGCCCGGGTCGCCGGGCCATTCCCACAGGAAGTTCATCTCGCCGGATTGGATCTGCCCCAGCGTGGCTTCCTGGTTGGGCAAGACATTCATCAGCCAGGCATCGATCTTGGGGCGCGCCCAGTGGTCATCAAATGCCTCAAGCAAGACGAACTCATTGACATCGAAAGCGACATACTTGAATGGGCCGGAGCCGATGGGGATTTCTTCCTGGATGCTATCGACATCGGCATCGTCTTTGGTCAGCAGGTCTTCGATGATGGGCCGCCAGACATGCTCAGGGATAAGGTTGAGCTTTGCCAGCGAGCTGGTTTCGAAAGCCGCCGAGGGCGTGTGCAGCGTATAGCGCACATTCAAGTCATCGATGATCTCGATATTGGCGACATTGCGGGCGAAGGGGTAATAGTCCGGCGCTTCGGCGCGGAAGGATTCATTGCCATCTTCGTCCGTCTGCGTGGTACCAGCCAGCGCCGCTTCGAATGTGTAGGCGGCATCTTCGGCGGTTACCGGCTCGCCATCGTGCCAGGTCATGCCTTCGCGCAGGGTTACGACCACATTCAGCGGGTCTTCCCAGGTTACCTTCTCAGCTGCCCAGGGCTCAGCCACGCCGATGGGGTTGATGCGCATCAGGCGGTCCCAGGTCATTTCGGTAACGCGGCTGGGGGCATCGCCGGCGATCTCCAGCGGGTTAAAGGAGTTGAGGAAAGAAGTCGTCGAGGTGGTCAGGGTGGTTTCATCGCCAGTCGGCTCAATGCCGATCCAGGTCCAGAAGTTATGCACGCCGATGCCCGCCTGCGTTACGACGCTGTCGGGATTGAAGACCTGCGTGTTGACGACTTGCGGGGTCAGCGGATGCACGAAGTAAGCGTTGACCATATCGTTGCGGATGATTTGCTGCGCTTCACAGATGATATCCAGGCGCGCTTCTTTGTCCGCCACTTCCACGCGCTGCGCTTCCGCCAGGGAGTCATAGTCGGGGTTGTTGTAGCCGATGAAGTTGTAGCCGCCATCGCGCACGCTGGAATGGAAGAGGTTGTAGGTGAACTCGTCCGGGTCGGAGCGTTCGGGACGTCCCACCATGCGCCAGTAGGTCATTTCCCAGGCATCGTCGCCGGTGCGGGTGTACCAGACTTCGTCGATCAACTGCGCCCAAGGCACGGCGCGGTGCTCGACGTCCAAGCCCAGCTCGCGCATGTTCTCGACCACCAGGCGCGTGGTTTCGTATTCAATCGGGCGCTCGGCTTGCGTTACCGAACGCACCACAATCGTCGGCACGGCTTCGCCCATGGACTGCGAGCTGGCGGGCAGCAGCCCAATCACCAGCAGCAGCGCCAGCAGAGCGCCAAGCCCCAAGAGTTTGCGAGTCATAATGGGTTTTCTCCCTTCAGATAAGTTGGCTGTGATTCTTCAAGTTGCGGATTGATTCTCGCCGCGCGCACCTCCTTGGACCAGATACCCCACTCCATCCTGATAGTGTAACGCAGCTTGAGGCGACAACAAAGCAAGCCGTTCAAGAACAGCCTGCGCCTCGTCGCCTCCCAGCAAGTGCGGGTTGCCATTTTCATCCAGCAAAGCCGGCAGCAGCTTGCAGTGTACTGTGCCGGCGGTGATTTCCGCCAACAGGATGATTGTCTCTGACCAGATGCGGTCGCGGCGTTTGATATTCAAGGTATAAGGCGCATGGCGGCTGACTGGACTTTCGCGCGCGCCGCGGCTGTGGTGAAAGACAAAATTGCCCAGGCTGTAGAAAATCGGCTTGCCCTGCCAAATTTCGACTTCCTGCAGCGAATGGGGGTGCGCGCCGACGATCAAATCCGCGCCCGCCTCCACCAGCGCATGACCGACTTCGATTTGATATTCCGCCAGCCCATCCTGGAAGCGTGAACGCCAGGTCGGCGGCACGCCCCAGTGCATGGCGACGATGACAAAATCGGCGCTTGCTTTCGCATCCGCCACGGCTTGACAGGCGCGTTGCAAGTCGTCTTTCCAGGCGCGCGTATGCACATACGGGGCGCTGCCCGGCTGCTCGAGGCTGGCGGCTGGGTCAATATGGTAGGACTCGGCGACACGAACAGGCGCGACGCCGGGACGGTCAGAAGTCGCGGCTGAGCCCGGACCCAGCGTCGAGCAGCCGCCCAGGAAAGCCACGCGCGTCCCCGCCAGGTCGATAATCTGCGCCTGCCAGGCGGCGTCCAAATCCGCGCCCGCGCCGACATAACGCAAATCGCTATCGTCCAGGTAGCGCAAGGTATCGAAGAAAGCGGTCTCGCCGAAGTCGAAGAGGTGGTTGTTGGCTAAGGTGAGCAGGTTGAAGCCCAGCCGTTGGATATCGTCCAGCAAATCGGGCGACATGCGCATGTTAATCCACTTGTCGCTCTTTACGCCACGCCGGCTGACTGGCGCTTCGAGATTACCAAAAGCGACATCCGCCGAGCGCAGCGCAGCGCCAACTTCCGCCAGCGCCGGCGTATCGGGCAGGGTCTGCTGCAAGAACAGGTCGCCGACTATGGCGATTGTGGGCATGGCTAGACCCGCTCGCCGCCTTTATAGACCGCGGCAATATCCCGCAGGGCGCGAATGTCGGCAACGGGGTCGCTATTGAGCAGCAGCAAATCGGCATATTTGCCGGCTTCGACTGTGCCGATTTCGTCGTCCCAGCGCAGGATTTTGGCGTTGTTGCGCGTGGCGATTGAGATGGCTTCCAGCGGCGGTACATCGTTCGCCACAATCAGCTCAATTTCACGCGCCAAAGCAAAGCGGTGCGGGGCGAGCGGGTTGCCGCCGGCATCGGTGCCACAGCCCAGGAAGACGCCCTTGGAGCGCGCCAGGGCAATGGTTTTGCGGATCTGCGCCACGCCTTGCTCGATCATGGGCTTGCGGCGTTCGGCATCGGCTTGCTGCACGGGCGAGAGGGGATAGCTCTCCAGGTCGGGGTTGCCGACGCCGACGGTGAGGCACAGCGCCGCGCCGCGCTCGACCATCATGTCGGCGGTTTCATCGTCCAGGTAGGTGCCATGCTCGATGGTATCGACGCCACCCAACATGCAGTTGCGGATGCCGCCCGTGCCATGGCAGTGCGCCGCCACCGTCCGCCCCATCATGTGCGCCACTTCACAGACAGCGGCGATCTCCGCGACTGTGAGCTGGCTGGCGTGGATGTCTTGCCCGGGCGTGGCGCTGCCGCCAGTCGCCATCAGCTTGACGAGGTCAGCGCCAGCTTTGATTTGTTCGCGGGCGGCTTTGCGCATTTCGTCGGGTCCATCGGCTTCGCGGGCGATGAAGTGGGCGTGCCCGCCAGTCATGCTGATGACGCGCCCCGACAGCTTCATGCGCGGACCTTGGATCCAGCCGCGGTTGATGGCATCGCGCAGGGACATTTCGATATATTTTTCGCCGCCGACATCGCGGATGGTGGTAACGCCTTGCTGCAGGGTGCGCTTGCAGATTTCGACCGCCTCGAGCACCAGGGCATCGCGCGGTTTTGCCAACAGGGCGAATACGCTCTCCTCGCCGTTGTAACAGATGTGGATGTGGGCGTCGATCAAACCCGGCAGCAACCACTTGCCGCGGGCGTCAACCTGCTGGGCGGCTTGGGCGGCGGCGGGCATCTTGGTAGCTGCGCCAACCCAGGCGATACGTTGTGCTTCAATATGCACGGCGGCGTCTTGCAGCGGCGCTCCGCCATTGCCGTCGATCAATGTCGCGCCAGTGATTGTGAATGTCATGCTTTTTCCTCTGTGTCCTCTTTGCCTGCGTGGCGCATCAATTCCTGCGGTGATACAAATCGGCCGGCGAACTTGCCAAGCCAGCCGCGAGCTTGGGCGGTGTCATGTAGGCGCGCTTGGAATGGCTGATGCCCGCGCCCAGCATCGCTTCCAGGAACTTCAACTGCACGCGCGCCGGGTTCAAGAAGGGGACGCCCAGCTCGGCTTGGCAGGCTTCGGGGATTTCCAGGAAGCCCATGCTCATGCAGCCGACGATGAGGGTATCGGCGCGGTCTTGCTCGATGGCTTTTCGCGCTTCGCCCAAGGTGGCTTCGATGGCTAACTCGCGGTCATTGTGCAAGTCCAGCACGGGGATATTGACCGCGCGCACATTCGCCAGCTTGTCGCCGCCGCCGCTATTGCGCAGGGTTTCTTCCAGCGGGCCAATGACGCTGTCGGTCACGGTGATGACAGTGTAGCGCCGCCCGACCGCCGAAGCCATCAAAGCCGTCGCCTGCCCCGCGCCGACCACAGGAATATCAACGAGCTCGCGCAGCGCGCCCAAACCTGGGTCACCATAACAGCCTAACAAGATGCCATCCCAGCCATCAGCTTGCAATTCATGCGCCCGCAGCGCCGTCTCGGGGATGGACAGGTATTCTTCGTACATACTTTCGATGGAGCCAGGTCCCGCCGGGATGTCGGTGATATCGACTTCGGTATCAGGCGCGGCATGTCGCTGCAGATAGTCGCGGCACCTTCCTAGCTCGGCTTGGCCCTCGGGCGTTCGCCCCATTGGTCCGGATACGAGGTAGATAAGTTTCATGCAGCGCTCCTTTATTTTTTGTCTGGCTTCTGTAGGACAATAAACCACTTGTCTTCTGAATTTGAATCTTCATTCATCCATACATAAAAGGTGGAGCGCTTGCGCAACGTGAGCGCGAAGGGGCCTGAGCGGGTATCGCCCTTTTCCATCGACGACATTTCGGCAAGGGCGTCGTCGTCATCCGCCACGGCAAACTCCCAAGTACGATTTGTGCCTTCCGATACTCCTCCGCCG
>VXNO01000036.1 GCA_009840575.1 Chloroflexota bacterium
GGTAGGGGACGGGGGTGGGGTAGATCGATTTTCGCGCGATTTACTTTGTCTTACTGAAGGCACAGAGATTCCGCGCCTGTAGCGAATCAATATAATGATACGATTATTCTCGCGGTACAATTGCTTACAAATCCGCAAACACACCAGCGAGCCAAGCCATGACCAGCATCCCCAGTTTCGAGCGCATCGACCGCGCCTTGCTCGACCGGCTGCGCGATATTGGCGCGGCGACCATCGCCGGCAGCCTGGCGCGAGAGGGCATCCGCAACCCGCACCTGGCCGGCTTGCTGGCGCACAACCCCGGCAAGCGCGTCTGTGGACAAGCGGTCACCCTGCAATTTATGCCCAAGCGCGAAGATGTGCATTGGGGCGATGAATACAGCTACGCGCCTGAACGCGAACTGCACCGTCAGGCGATCATGGCAGCAGCGCCTGGCGATGTCGTGGTGGTGGATGCGCGCGGCAGCCTGCAAAGCGGCGTTTTTGGCGAAATGATGCTTACTTCGTTCAAGGCGCGCGGCGGCGAAGGCATCGTCATCGATGGCTGCATCCGCGATTTCCCCGAAGTGCGGAAACTAGACCTGGGCTTGTGGCTGCGCGGCGTAACGCCCAACTTCCACACCCAGACCGAGATCTTCCCACACGCCGTCAACGTGCCGATCGCCTGCGCGAATGTCTTCGTGGTGCCCGGCGATGTCATCGTGGCGGATGATGATGGCGCGGTGCTCGTGCCAGCCGCGCTCGCAGCGAAGATGGCGGACATCGCCACAGAAAAGACCGAATGGGAGATCTTCTCGCGGCTCAAGCTGGAAGAAGGCGGCGCGCTGGACAAGTATTATCCACTCAATGACGAAGCGCGACTGGAATACGAAGTCTGGCGGCGCGCAAGAAAAGACTAAGCCACGAGGCGCGCAACACAATTCCTATGACAGAAGCCGCCCGAACGGTCAGCCTGTTCCTGCATATCGGCGCGAGCGTCGTCTGGTTCGGCGGGCTGCTGATGCTGGCATTGCTGGTCACGCCAGAGCTGCGGCGGGCTTTGCAAGGGCAGCCGGCGCTGCGCGGTGTGTTGCGGCGCTTGCGGCGACGTTTTGCGCTTTGGGGCAACCTGGCGCTGGCGACGCTCTTGGTGACGGGTCTGCTGCAAATGACCGACGATGTCCATTACGCAGGCTTGCTGCAATTTGACAATCGCTGGAGCCAGGCGCTCCTCATCAAGCATCTGCTGATCATCGTCCTGGCGCTGGTCGGCGCGGCGCTGCAATTGCTTGTGCTGCCAGCTCTGGAGCGCGCCAGCCGGCTGATTGAAGGCGGCGTCGGCGATGCCCAAGACCTGGCGCGTTTGCAAAGGCGGGAACAGCGCTTGACCCTGCTGATGATCGCGCTGGCTGGGCTAATCCTGGTGGCCAGCGCCTGGCTGGGGCAGTTGTAAGGGCCTTACTCCCCGCAATCCCCGGCGGTGATCGTAACCCAATCGCGGTGTACCCAGCCTTCTTGTTCTTCGAAAGTAACTTTGAAGAACTCTTCGCTGGATTCGCTGGCGGTCAGTTCGGTTTCATAGGGGATGATATTCAGCACATCGCCCCATTCTTCAGCGCGCAGGTTGACCATATCGCGGGTGATTAGCTGGCAGTCTTCCAGGGGCACGGGGCCAAAGACCGGCGCATCGGGGTCGGGCGTTGGCGTGGCTGGCTCTTGCCAGGGGTCAGCACGCAGCAGCACGATGGTGCCCGGCGTTTCAATATAGGTGCAAGCCATGCCATTTATATGCGGCGCGGCGGGCCAAGGTACGGCTTGGCGCGGCATGCCGGCCGCATCCAGGAATTCGAAATTGCCATTGCTGTAATCGGTGTGGCAAGCCGTCACGCCCCAGCCGACCTCGCTCCAGATATCGATCGCGGTCAAGAAGCCCATCTCGATGATATGCGCGATGCCGATGCCCGCGGCATTCACTTCATTGGCTTTGATGCCATCGCGGTCGCTGTACAGCACCCAGCCTTGCACTGGCGCTACGGTCGGCGTGGGCTGGTCGGGCACGGACGTCGATGTGGGGATAGCTGTCGCTACTGGCGCGGAGATGCGCGGGCCCGAGCCTTGCACATAGACAGATTCCGCGCCCAGGTCACAAGGATTGGGACCGAAGGGCCGCCCAAGCTGGTCGATGAATTCACAGTCAGCCCCTTTGCCAGCCGCGTCAGCGCCCTCTTCCAGCGGGAAGATGCCCCTTTCATAATCAAAGTCGTCGTCAATATCGGGGCTGGTGCCGGTGTATGTCCGCGTGCCGCCCGTGCAGCCGCCATCGCCGATCCAGTTGACGCCTTTAGGCGTGGCACCTTGGCAGTCTGGTCCGCGATTGCCGTAGAGGATGCTGTTTTTGACAGTGCCGCCCGTGACGCCGCCACCGCGATTCTGAGAAACCGTCACATTGGACAGACTGCTGCCGCTGACAGCAAATAAGGTGCCGTCAGTAGCGCGATTTTCGCCGATGGTGCTGGAGCGAATCCTTGCGTTACTGATGACATAGCCATTGCCACTGCCATGGTTTTCGTAGAAGGCGCTGCGGGAGATGTCGATTGGCCCGCTCACCACGCTGCCACTGCTCAGCCGATTGCCGCGGAAGGTGCCTTGGCGGACTTTTACATTCCCTCCTCTCGAAGTCAGCGTAACGCCGCCGAAGCCACCTGTCTCACCGCTGCGGGTGAACAGGACATTCTGAAATGTAACATCGCCCTCCGCAGTGATGGTGACGACGCCATACTCTCCGCCGCTTCTTGCATTAGTGAACTCGGCATTGCTAATCGTCAGCTTGCCCTCAGACGCATTGAAGGTAAATCCATTGCTGCCAACGCCGACAAACTCGTTGCCGCGGCCATCGATGTAAATATCGCTGGAAATCTCATAGGAAAGGGTTTCATTTGATGCGCGAACATCGCGCTGAAGCACGATGGTGTCCGCGCCAGAACCCGCTTCACATCGCAGACCGTCGTTCGTGTTGCCAGAAGTGTCGTCCTCGTTCGCGTTGGCGATTGCCGCAACAAGCGTACAATTGCTATCGACTTCGATGGTCGCCGCCAGCGCCGGCAGCGGCAGCAAGACCAGCAGCGCCAGCGCCATAGCCAGGCGGCGAATCGTCCCCGCGTCTATGCAGTGTTTCATCTCGCTGTCCTTTCGCCCCCGCCTGCTATCAAAATGCTAGCGCGTGAGTCTGCTTTCAATTTCGTCCGGCGAAGCAGCTTCCAGGAAGAGTGAAACCGCCTCTTTGATATTATCCAGCGCTTCTTGGCGGCTTTCCCCTTGGCTGGCAATGTCATATTCGAGGCAGTGCGACAAAAAGTAACCTTCATCTGGCGTGATGCTCACAGTGATGATACCCATTGGCTCGCCCCCTCTAACCATCTTCGTCATATATTTCTTGACAAGTATAGACCACATATTAGTTGGCAAATGTAACGATGTCAACAAAAGGTCTAATCGGGGAAAAGCGCCGAGAGAGGCTAATCCGCCAGCAGGCGGTCGACGGCTTCGGCGAGTTGGCGCAGGCTGCGCGCCAGAAAGACGCGGTCGGCGACCATATTGTATTCCCACATATCGCTATCGCCACTGCCCGACTGTCAGCGGAGCAGATATCAGATCGCGCCGTCGCTTTTGGTGAGGTCATTCAACAGCGAGCTGACAGCGGACTTCAATGCTGGAAGGTCTTCCTGTGTAAACAGCCAAACTTGTTCAAGCAAGACTTCATGATACCGATGGATGAGCACATCACGGAAGCCGGCATAGTCGCTCCACGACACTTCCGGACAGGACTCAATCACATCCGCGTCCAGACGCTTGACAGCTTCGCCAATGATCATGAATGCAAGTATGACGCCATCCTGCAGCAGCCTGTCTTCAAGGAATTTCTCGCGACCACCGCTAGCGCAACGTTCAATATGCAGGATTCGCTCAAGTATATCCCGTAGGTATAGTTCTTGGTTTCGTCTCAAAGGGCTTGCATATCACTTAGCACGAATGTCTCCAGTTCTTTCCGCAAGGCTTGCCGCGGAACGACATCCACAGTTCGCCCAAGCAATTCCTCCAGCCTTTGCCTTAGACGGATGATATCGGTCAATCGGTAATCGCTTTCAAACTCGACCAGGAAATCGATATCGCTGTCCCTTTGCAATTCTCCGCGCGCGCAGGAGCCAAAAACCGATACCTGTTTTGCCCGATACTGCCGCGCCAACTCCAGAATCTGCGGACGCAAGCGGCGGATGTCTTCTAAGTCGCGCACTCTGATTGTATCTGCCATGCGGGTCGACTCGCTATTGAGATTGCCTTCGCCCCTCAGTTTATCACAAGACATGCGCTAGCCATCCGCCAGCAGGCGATCGACGGCTTCGGCGAGTTGTCGCAGGCTGCGCACCAGAAAGACGCGGTCGGCGACCATGTTGTATTCCCACATATCGCTATCGCCACTGCCCCAGAGTTGGCGCGGCTCGGGGCAGAACCAGAGCAGACGGCGGCTCTTGCGCTGCAGCTCCTGCGCGATATCCAGGCGCGGGTCGTTATAATTGTTGCGGCCATCGCCAAAGATGATGATGCTGCTGCGGCTATCGACCAGGTGCAGATGCGCTTGCTGGAAGCTGCGCAAGCTGTTGCCCAGGTCGGTGCTGTAATAACCAGGCGGATTCTGCGCCATGACTTTCGCCACAGCCTCGCGCGGGGGCAGCTGCGCCAGGTCGGTGCTGACATCAACCAGGTCGTGAATGAAGATGAAGCTGTGCGTGCGCCGCACCTGGTCGCTCAGCTCATAGACCAGCGTCAGCAGAAACTCCACGGCATAGCGCATGGAAGTACTGAGGTCGCAGATGAGGATGAGGCTGGGTTTTTTGTGGCGGATGCGAAATTGCGCTTCCATGGGCACGCCGCCATAACGCATGTTTTTGCGGATGGTTTTGCGCGGGTCGAAACTGCCGCTCTTGGCTCGTTTTTGGCGCAGCGCCGCCCGTGTACGCAAGCGCGCCGCCAGCCGCCGCACTTCTTCGCGCACATCGTCCATATCGCCGCCACTCAATCGCTGCAGCGGGGTATCCAGCAGGTCGGGTTTTTCACGCGAGGGCTGCTTTGCCATCTGTTCCGCCAGCGATGCGCCGACGTGCTGAGAGATTTGCTCGCGCAGCCCGCGCATATTTTCGCGCAGCTTTTGTTCGAGATCATCCAGCGCCGCTTCGTCCATGCCCAGCGCCGCCAGCTCGTCCAGCAGCTCGTCCAGAATGCGCTCCAGTTGCGACAAGCCGGCTGCCCGCTCCATGCGCCGCTCGAACCAAGGGCGCATATACATGTCGTCGCCCTGTGGCAAGCCAGCCATTTCCGCCATTTTCCGCAAGTATTCTTCGCTGAATTCACGCCCTTCCAGCAAGCGCTGCAACAAATTGCGCAGGGCATCCAGCTCGCTCTGCATATTTTGCATGGCTTCTTGCAGCAGTTGTTCTTCGTCCGCGCCCAGCTGCTCGAGGATGTTCTCCAGCGGCGGCTTGTTATTGGTGAAAAAGAGCGGGAAGAAATAATCAAAGACGGGCTGATGACGCCGGTCTTTGACGAGCGCGGCTTTGAGGGCGCTTTTGAAGGCGCTATTATCGCGGACGCCAGCCACATCGACGCCAAACATGGCATCCTGGCTCTCGGACAGCGAGATGCGCACACCCACAGCGCGCAAGGCACGGATGAATTCGACCATTCGCTGTTGCATAGGAGTGCCTCGGGGTTGCGCCTGCGCTCAGATAGAATGGTAGCGCAGATTCGGCGGCTGGGGCAAATCAGGGCAACCGTGTCAAACTTTTACCACCGAGTTAAGGAAGTGCACCGAGAGGAAAAGTAAAAGATTTTCTCTGCCCTCGTATAAACCGGTGTCCTCGGTGGTAAAGCTTTTCGGGCGCGGGCTTTCATTTTGGTACCATTGTCCCGATTTCTAAGTAGGCGCGATCTCCACCACCAGCCCGTTGCTCCAGCCATACTTGGCGTCCATTTTTGCTTTGATGATGGCGATCAGCGCAGGTTCGTCGACGACGCGGGCATGCGCGGCGCGGCTGGGCTCGTTGCTAAGATAAAAGTGGACGGCTGACTGGGCGCGCAGGTTCTGCACCCAGTGGGCGGCCTCGCCTTTCTCGGATACGATATAATAGGCGCTGTACTGCCGCACGAACCATATTTCGATTTCATGCGGCTGGCCACTGCGATGTCCGCGCGTGGTGAGATACAGGAAGACTTCGGAGCTTGTCATGGCGCTAAATTCTTCCGAACTCGCGGCGAGCCTGCCCAATCTGCGCATCCGCCGGGAAGAGCCGCATGATATTCCGCAGCTGCATGCCTTGGTCGCTGCGGCATTTGGGCGCGCTGACGAAGCCCGCCTGCTCGACCGCCTGCGCGATGAAGACGCGCTGCTGCTTTCGCATGTGGCACTGCTGGGCGATGAGCTGCTTGGGCAAGCCGCCTACAGCCTGGTTAGCATCAGCGATGACGAGCGAGTGAGACACTTCCCGGCGCTGGGACCCATTGCAGTGTCGCCGGCCTGGCAAAGGCAGGGCATCGGCTCGGCGCTGGTCTGGGCGGGCTTGGCGGCACTGCGCGCGGCGGGGTACGGCTTGCTGTTTCTGGTCGGGCATCGTGACTATTATCCGCGCTTTGGCTTTGTGCCGGCGTTGCCACAGGGATTCACCAGCGATTATGTGCGGCCCGGTGGCGCGCACGAGCACTTTATGGTGGTGGAGTTGGCGGACGGGGCCTTGGGCGCGGCGCGCGGCCATGTCCGTTTTCACAGCGCCTTCGCCGAGGTCTAATCTGGCTGCCATTCACCCGCCATGATCGATTCAATGTCGTCGCTGGCTTTCTGGGCGGCGAAGAGCGCATGCGCCAGGCTGGCATCGGCTTCGATGAGCGCCGCCAGCCAGGCATCGCCACATTTGCAGCAGAGCAAAGCGCCATGCTCGGCATCCAGCAGCAAGCGCGCCAGCCTGCCCTGCACCAATCGCTTCATCGCGCCATCAGCGGAGAATACCAGGTTCGCGCAGATAGCGGCAAGCTGCGCGGCATCTTCGCCGGCTGCGGGCTGCGCGGCGATGACAAAGCCTTCGTCAGCAAAGACCGCGCAAGCAACAATGCCTTCCGCCACCGAGGTCAGACGGCGCAAAGTTTCTTGCAGGGCGGGGCTGCGGTCTGGGCTGGGCATCTCGCCTCGCGGAAATCTGACCATGCAGGACAGCCCGCAGTATAGACGATCCGGGCGCGCCGCTCAAGCCTGCCCCTACACAAACCTCTGTGCCCTCCGCGCCTCTGTGGTGAATTAATTTTAATGCAATTGCCCGGCTATCCAGCGCCACTGCTATAATGTTGCCCGGCAACTGAATTGGGCTATACGCCGCCATGCTACGCATCCCACAAATCCGCCCCTATCAGGCTGCCTTCTGGCTATTAATCGTCCTCAGCATCGGCGTGAAGCTGGTCGCGGCGCAACTGCTGGTGTGGGAAGCCGACTATGTACCGCTGATTGCGCGTGGCACTGCCTGGCTGGATGGCGGCTCCTTCCCGGTGGTAGGCACTTTGTCCAGCGTCGCCGCCTACAACCTGCCATTCCTGGTCTGGCTGCAACTGCCGGCTCTGTTCTTGACGCGCCATGTGCCGACGGTGCTGATCGCCACGCAATTGGCATTCAACCTGCTGGCGACAGTCGCGACGTATCGGCTGGGGCGGGAGCTGATTGACGAGCGGGCTGGCATGGTCGCCGCCGCGCTCTTCACCTACAGCCAGGTCGGCATCAGCAGCGCCTATACTGCCTGGGCGCAATTGCTGCTGCCTGGCTTCTGCGTATTTTTTGTCTATTGCCTGTATCGCTGGAAAACTGACGGAAGCGCCGGCTTCGTCGCGCTGACCTGGCTGGTAGCGACGGCCGCATTCATGACGCATTTCTCAGCGGTGCTGTTTTATGGACTGCTGGCGGCGCTGTGGCTGATTTTGCGCTTGCCCTGGAATGCGCGCGGACTGCTGGCGGGCGCGCTGCTATCGGCGGCTATGTTGACGCCCTATATGGCTTTCCAGGTTGAGCAGGATTTCGCTGATTTGCGCGCCTTCTTCACGCGCAGCCCCCGCATCGACGCCCAGACGCTGGCGCAATATGCCCACCTCAAGCCGGAAGCGCAAAGCAGCCCAGCGGGGGCTCCACCCCCGGTTGCAGATGCGTCGCCTTCCGATGATGCCCCTGCGCCCGAACCGTCACTTAACGAGGGGCGCTTGCAGCGGAGCATCCGCTATGCGCTGAGCTTGCCCGGGCATGCCTTGGCCGCGCTGCGCCTGCCTTTCCAAGCCGCGCTGCTCACCCTGGGCGCGCAATTGCCCCCGCTAGCGCCGCTGGAACTTGCGCTGCGGTTGGCGCTGGAAGCCTGTTTTTGGGTCGGCTGCGGCTTTGCGATTGCGCGCTGCTGGCGGGCTTGGCGCGGCAACCAAACGATACCCGCGTTATTGCGCAGGTCGGTGGACGGGCGCGCCTTGCTGCTGATGCTGGTGATGCTGGGCTTGCTGGCGGGCTTGCTCCTGGCGCGCGCGACCCCGGACGAAAATGCCAGCTATTATATGAGCCTCTACTGCTTGCAATTCCTGGTCTGCGCCTATAGCTTGCGCTGCCTGGCGGGCGAGCGGCGCTACATCCTGCATGTGTGTCTGGTCTTGGTCTTGCTTTGGGCGAGCTTCAACAGCCTCGACCGTCTGCTGCGCGTGGCTGGGCACGATGCGGCGCAGCATTCAGCGCAGAATATGAGCCTCTACCGCAGCATCGAAGCAGCCACAAACTTCATCGCCGCGGACTGGGAAGGCGGCGAGACGCTTACCATCAGCTACGATTTGCTGCCCGAGCTGGCGCATCAATGGTGGATCGTGCCTTGGCACAGCATCGATCCCCTCTACCGCATGGGTATGGCGTATGACTTTCTGCTTGAGTCGGCGCATGGCTTGCGCAACCGCAATGAAGACCCGCTGGGCGTAGCGGCGGGCGCGGATTATGTGCTAACTTCACAGCCCGGCGCGACTCGTTATGATACGGCAGCGTATCATCTCCAGCGCTTCGGCGCGGTCGTCGTGCTAAAGCGAAACTCATGACGCGCCTGCGCAGTACTTCGCCGGCGGAGACATCGCGGCTGGGCAAACACTTGGGCGCATTGCTGGGGGCGGGCGATGTCGTCTGCTTGTCGGGCGGGCTGGGCGCGGGCAAGACCGGTTTCTGTCGCGGCATCGGCATCGGCTACGGCGCGCGGACGCAACTGACCAGCCCCAGCTACAACCTGGTGCACGAACATCAGCGCGCGGAGGACGCAACGCGGCTCTATCATCTGGATTGCTACCGCCTGGACGACGCAATGGAAGCGCCTGGCTTAGGCATAGATGACATCCTGGATGGCAGCGGCATTGTCGTCATCGAGTGGGCGGGGCGCATCGAGCCTTTTTTGCCCGCCGAGCGCCTGTGGATTGATTTTGACATGCGCGGGGAAACCAGCCGCGACCTGCATTGCCAGGCTGTGGGCGAGCGGCACATCGCCCGGTTGGCGGGCTGGCTGCGCGCGCTGGAAAGTGATGGACCATGAGCCTGTTAGCCATCGACACCGCCACGCAGTTTATGAGCATCGCCCTGCACGATGGCGACCGACTGCTGGCGGAATGCACGCAACTGGCTGGGCGGACGCACAACGCTCAACTAGCGCCATTAATCGCGCGAACCTTGCAGCAGACGGGACAAAAACCGGGCGACCTGACGGCTTTGGCGGTGGCGGCTGGTCCTGGCTCCTACACGGGTTTGCGCATCGGACTGGCGGTCGCGAAGGGTTTGGCAGCCGCCCGCGTTTTACCGATCGTGCCTGTGTCCACCTTGGAAACACTGGTCGTCGCCGTCCCCCACTATCGGGAATCGCCCAATATGATTGTGGCGCTGCCCGCAGGCAGGAAGCGCATTATCTATGCCGAGTATGCGCCGCTGGGGAGCGGCTGGATAGAATGTCAACCCGCCAGGATCGACGAGTGGCCAGCGGTGCTCGCGGCATACCCACAGCCTATGCTCTTCACCGGCGAGATTTCGGCAGAAGGTTTGGGGATGATCCAGGCGAATCCCGAGCATAGGATCGCGCCAGCGCCATTGCGTTTGCGGCGGACGGGGCACCTGGCTGAGATTGCCTGGGGGCGTCTACGGGAAAAAGGCGCGCAGCGCTTCCCCGCCGATCGCGTCAAGCCGATTTATTTGCAGGGACCGTGAGCCACCACCCCAAACCCCGGGGCAATCGCATCAAAATCTTTTACCACCGAGTTTAAGGAGTGCACCGAGAGGGAAGTCATTTCGACCGAGTCGCCGCCTGTCCCCTACACCAAATCTCAGTAAGTGCAGGTAAGTTATGCGACTACAGCCCCATCCCCCGGCCCCTTGCCTCCAGGCTAGTCGGCGGGCAGCAGCGCATCCAGCGCGATCTGGATTGGGTGGCGAGCCTGGTAGCCCGCATCGTGGATTTGGGCGCGGCAGGATGTGCCCGGCGCGGCGATGATAGCTGCGGGGTTGGCGCGTATGCCGGGCAAGAGACGATCTTCGGCGATGCGCAGGCTGAGTTCGACATGCTCATAACCAAAGCTGCCCGCCACGCCACAGCAGCCGGAGTTCATTTCGGCAACAGTTGCGCCAGGGATGCAGCGCAGCAATGCCAGGGAATCGCCCGCGCCCCAAAGCGCCTTCTGGTGGCAATGCCCGTGCAGCAGAATCTGCGTCTCCGCGGCGCGCCAACTCAGTGAATGGGTTGGCTGGGCGAGCTGCTCCACGAAGAAACTTTCGATGCTTTGGCAGCGCTGCGCCAGCTCGTGGGCGGCGCTTTGATTGGCGGCGTCCACCAGCGTCAGGTAATCATCCGTGAAGGCGCTTTGGCAGCTTGGCTCAAGGAAGAGCAGAGGCACCGCCGGCAGTTTTTGCAGCGCGCGGATATTTTCCTGCGCCATCCGCTTGGCGCTGTCCAACAGCCCTTTGCTGATGGCGGGTCTGCCGCAGCAGGCAGCGCCAGGCAGGCGAATCGCCTTGATGCGCGCCCCCAGCCGACTCGCCAGGGTCAAGGCGGCTTGGGCAATCTCCGGATGATTCCATTGGCTGAAGGTATCGATGATGAGCATGGCATCGGGCTGGGCAACTTGTGATGCTGGCAGAGCGAAGGGGCGGCGCGCAAAGCTGGGCAGCGGTCGCTGGTTGGGCAGCCCCAAAGCGCCGATGCCCCACTTGCCCAACGCGCTTTGCATGACCGCGTTGCTGAGCCGCGGCAGCCGTCCGGCAATGGCGTTGACGCGGTGGATATTGCCGAAAAGCCGCGTAGCCAGGTCGATGCCATAGCGGTCCTGCCAGCTTGCCAGGAACTCGGATTTCAGCTTGGCGACATCGACGCTGGACGGGCATTCGCTGGCGCAGGCTTTGCAGCTGAGGCAGAGATCCAACACCGATTTCAACGCGGGGTCGCCCATATCATCGGGCAGCGCGCCACGGATGGCTGCGCGCAGGGCATTGGCGCGCCCGCGAGTCGAATGCGCTTCGTCCAGCGTGGCTTGGTACGAGGGACACATGGTGCCTGTGCCTTCTTTGCGACAGACGCCCGCCCCATTGCACATCTCCACCGCGCCCGCAAAACCCTGGTCAGCGCTCCAATCGTAGCGCGTGTCGATGGCAATCGTGCTGTAATCGAGCGAATAGCGCAGCAGCCCGGCGCTATCCATGGCAGGCGCGTCAATGATCTTGCCCGGGTTCATCCTGTTCTGCGGGTCGAAGGCGCGTTTGACCGCTCGGAAGGCGTCCATCAACTCTGCCCCGAAGAGCCGCTGGCTATATTCGCCGCGGGCGATGCCTTGCCCGTGTTCGCCGGTGATGCTGCCCTGATATTTGATAACGGTATCGGCGACCGCATCGGCGATTTGTCGATACTGGGCGCGCCCCCTGACAGTCTTGAGGTTGATCAGCGGACGGATATGCAAACAGCCAGCGCTGGCATGGGCGTAGATGGCATAAGTCGTATCGTTGGCATGGATGATGCGCTCGACATCGCTGATGTAGTCCGCCAGGCGCTCAACAGGAACAGCGGCGTCTTCGATGAAAGAGATAGGCTTGGCTTCGCTGCGTTCGCTCATCATCAGCCCCAGCCCGGCTTTGCGCACCGTCCAGACATCGTCCTGCCGGGCGGGCGTCTCGGCGATAGTCAGCGCGCCCCGATAGCCCAGGCGGCGCAGCAAATCGCGCAGTTGCTTGACGCTATGGCGCAGCATTTTCTCGTCGCCGACGAATTCCACCACCAGGATGGCAGCGGGGTCGCCATCGACAAAGGTGAGGCGGTCGCGGTAGCCGGCGGCGGCGCGGGTTTTATCCAGCAGGAATTTGTCCATGAGCTCGATAGCGGCGGGCTTCAGCTCCAGGATGCGCGGCGTGGCTTCTAGGGCGGCGCGCAAGCTGTCAAAATGCGCCAGCGCCAGCCGTTTTCGCTCGCTGCCGGGGCGCTCGACCAAGCGCAATTCGGCGCGCACGACGGTTGCCAAAGTGCCTTCCGAGCCGCAGAGCAGCCAATTCAGGTCTGGGCCGGCGGGGTCGATCTTGTCAAGCGCATAGCCAGCGACCGTCCGCCAGGTCTTGGGGAAGCGCGCGGCGATTTGCTCGGCGTGTTTGGATACCAGTCCGCCGATAGTCGAGCGAAGCTGCTTCAGGGCGGCGGCTTCAGCATCCAGCCAGCAAAGCTCGCCATCCGCCAGCACAACTTGCAAACGCGCCACATGGTCGGCGGTCATGCCATATTGGACGCTGTGCGCGCCGGTCGCGTTGTTGCCGATGACGCCACCGATGGCGGCTCGTTCGGCGCTGGCTGGGTCGGGACCAAACATCAAACCCAGCGACGCCAGTTGCGCATTGAGATTGCCAAGGATCAGCCCTGGCTCGACATCGACCGTGCGCGCCTCGGCATGGATACCCCGCAGGCGGCGCATGTGGCGGGTGAAATCCATGATGACCGCTTCGCCAACCGCCTGTCCAGCCAGCGCCGAGCCACCGCCGCGCGGCAAAACCGGCGCTCCATGCGCGCGAGCGACTTCGTGCACAGCCACGACATCATCGGCATCGCGCGGGAATGTAACCGCCAGCGGCATGATCTGGTAGTTGCTGGCATCGGTGCTATAGAGGATGCGCGTCATCCGGTCGGCGAGGGCATTGCCAACGCCCAGCGCGGACTCGAGGTCGTGGAGCAGGTCGGGATTGTGCATGGGCTGGATTGTAGCGGCTCTGCCAGGTTGCTTACAGCGGGTCCGCAATGCCGCAGTTGGCAAGGCAATTGGCGAGTGGGAGGGACATGGGCCTTAGCCTTGGGCTAGCTCGCTACTTTCTGGCTGGGTGACGGGCTCTGGAAGCGGCGGTTCTACGCCGCGGCGGGGTGGATAGATACCCATTCTGCCTTCGAGGTTGGCGAGCCGTTCGCGTATATCAATGAGGTGCAAGGTGATATCATAGGCGCGCGCATCATTTTTCCGGTCAAGCTGGTCGATCCTAGCGTCTTGCGCGTCAAGCCTGGCGTCAATTCTGTCAAATCTGGCGTCGTGGGATTTTAATTTGTTATCCTGCGCGTCAAATCTCGCATCCTGCGCGTCAAATTTGGTATCGATATATCGATAGATTTCCTTGCTCTTGTCGTCCAATGCGTCTTGCATTTCCTGGCGCATCTCCTTGCGTAGTTCAACCCTTGTCTGAATAAGCCAGTAGCGCGTCAATAGCGGGATGATAACCAGCAATACAACATCGGAAATGCCGGCGCTGGATAGCTCTCTTAGCAAGCTCAGTATGTCCATTAGTCGCTTCCTCAAAGAAAGGTACGGACTATTGGCTGATTATAGCATCTACTTTCGACCGATTTCCAGAATCTAACGCATCGTATCAGAGCAACCGCTATACTGCATTCGCGCCGCCAGCCTGCACAGATGCCATGTTCGCCAGCAACATCAACAAAGTCATCGTCATCAGCTTTGCCCAGCGCTTTCATCTGTATGTGCATGCCTATGCGCTTCTGCTGCTGGCGCGTGGCTTGAGCCTGCTGCAGATTAGCCTGATCGAGTCCATCGTCATCGGCAGCATCTTTCTGATGGAAGTGCCCACCGGCATCCTGGCTGACCGCCTGGGACGCAAGTGGTCGATCGCCGCTTCGACCTTTTTCCTGATGTGCGCCGAGTTCCTATTTATCTTCGCGCGCAGCTTCGAGTGGTACATCGTCATCGCGCTGCTGACGGGCACGGGTTTCGCTTTTGCTTCGGGCGCGGTCGAGGCGCTGGTCTATGACAGCTTGCCCGAAGCAGACCGCGAAGATGCCATGAAACGGGCCATGGGGCGGCTCAACAGCACCAGCCAAATCGCCTTTGTCATCGCGCCTATCCTCGGCGGCTTGATCATCGGCGATGCTCGCGCGGAGAACTTCATCCCCGCCATCGCCTTGACCGTGGTCGCGCTGGGCATTGGGCTGCTGGTCTGCTTTCGCCTGCGCGAGCCAGCGACAGCAAAGGGCGATGCCCGTCCGGGCAGCCTGAGCCTG
This sequence comes from Chloroflexota bacterium, assembly GCA_009840575.1. GTDB lineage: Bacteria > Chloroflexota > Anaerolineae > Aggregatilineales > Phototrophicaceae > UBA6055. Next base: position 14,589 of record VXNO01000036.1, read on the forward strand.
CTGCGAAGTGGCTTTGCCTTGCTTGCCTCTAATCGGCGTTTGCGGCGGCTGGCGCTGCTGGTGGTTTTCAGCACGCCCTTCACGGCGACGCTAGTAACCACACTGGCACCACCGTATCTGGTGCAAAATGAGGCAAGTCCTTTCGTGGTGGGTCTAACGTTGTCGCTGGGCAGCCTGCTGGCGGTGTTCACGCAGCGCTATGCCTGGAAGCTGGAAGCCTGGCTGGGACAGGCGCGGGCGGTGGCCTTGCTAATCCTGCTGCCGGGCTTGATGTATTGGCTGCTGGCGGCGGCGGCGGGACCCATCGCGACTGTGCTGCTGGTTACCATTATGTACGGCGCTAACGATATGAAAGCGCCGCTTTTTTCGGCTTATCAGAACGCGCTGATTGCCAGCGAAAACCGCGCGACGGTGCTTTCGCTCATCAATATGTTCGCCAGTTTGTTCATCGCCATCGGCGCGCCCATCTACGCAGCGCTGGCGCAGACTTCACTGGAACTGGCATTTGTTACGATTGGCGCGGTTATCCTGGGTTCGGCGCTGCTGTTGCGCGTGTACCGCCTGCCGGAAGCCACTGTGGAATGAGGTGGGCGACCCAAGCGACGTTTCTGCAAGATGCTGCGGGGTATGCGGGCGAGTCACCGCCTCGCCCCTACTTTTTGCATGGTGTCACGGCGGGGACAAGGCAAGCACTTCGCGCTTTGTATAGACCGCGCCGCCAGGGCGCAACTGGCTTTCGTACAAAGCGAATTCTCGCGCAATAAACGGCTCGATGTAGAAATCCTGATGCGCTTGCAGCCAGCGGCTGGCCAGCCCGCGGCGCAGCGGTTTCTTGAAGCGCATGAGCGTGATGTGGGGGTGGAAGCGCCGCCGCTCCAACCGATGCCCGCTATGTTGCAAAGCGCGCCCGACCGCCTCGCGCAGCGCGCGCAAGTCCGGGCTATTGCCTACACCCGCCCAGATTACCCGCGGTCTGCTATCGACCGGGAATTGTCCGACGCCGCCAAGCTGCAAGGCGAATGCAGACGCTTCGACCTGCTGCAGCGCCTGCCCATAGCGGCGGGCTTGTCGCTCTGAGGCATCGCCGATGAAATGCAGAGTCAAGTGCAGGGCATCGCGGCGCGTCCAGCGGGCGGGCGGCAGGTCATCTTCGCGCAGGCGCAGGATTTGGTCTTTGACAGCGTCGGGCAGGTCGATGGCGACGAACAGACGGGGCACACTGAGGCCTCCTTGATTTGACACCACAGAAGTATATCGTATCCGAGGTGGGGATTTTTCTCATTGTTTACCTGGAGCGCCTGCCATTTTGTCGGCACTTGCCTTGGCCAAGAAAATCCTTACGCTAAGGACCAGCATGAAGAACTTGCCAAGGGACACGAAAATGTTGAGCAGGGGATTGCGTATCGTATTATGCTTGCTGGTCGCGCTAATAGCGGGCGCGACTTATGCCGATGGCCATTGCGACTTCGCCGAAGAGACCGTGCGGCTGGGCGGCGTTGTACCGCTTTCTTCGCCGGGTTCGGTTACGGGCGGCATCGGCATGCAATGGGGCTTCGAGCAAGCCATCGCCGATATCAACGCGGGTTGCGGCATCCAGATTGATGGCGCGAACCATCGCCTGGAGATTATCGTTGCCGATTCTGAAGGCGTCTCGGAGTACGGGCAGACGGCGCTGGAGCGGCTGATTTTGCAGGACAATGCGCGCGGCATCGTTGGCTTTTATCACAGCGCCGTCGGGCTGGCGACCATGGGCATGGTGCAGCGCTACCAAATCCCCACGATTTATGCCCACCCGCGCAACGACCAAATCAGCGCCGCCGGCTATGTCGAGTTTGAGGGCAAGCCGTCGCGCCGCAGTCAAGGTGTCGATTATGTCTTTCGCATCTCGCCACCCAGCTCCATCGTCGGCAAAGTCGTAACCGACTGGCTGGTCGCGCAGGGCGTGGCAGATGTGGTGATCATCATCGAAAATACCGACTACGGGCATCCGGCCGGTGCCGCCGAAGGAGCGCACCTGGAACGGGCTGGCGTGCATGTCGAGCAACTGGAAATCGAGCTGGGCACCGAAGACTTCGTGCCTATCCTGAGTCGCATCATGGCGCGCCCCGAGCCGCTCGATGCCATCCGCCTGCTGGTCAGTGGCGAGACATCGTACAACCTCACGCAGCAAATGGCGGAGTTGGGCATCGCGCCCTCAGCCGATACCATCTGTGTAACCAATCACCTGGCTTTCCAGTCGGTGCAATACTGGAACACTGTGCCCGATGGCAACTATTGTGTCTTCGAGCGCGTCGGCACAGTCCCGGGCCAATATAATGATTTGGCGGCTGAATTGGATCGGCGCTATCTGGAAGACTTCGGCGATATCCTGGTCAGCTTCGCCATGGAAGCCTATGACAGCGTGTGGCTCATGGCAGACGCCATGCAGCGAGCCGGCAGCTACACAGATGCGGAAGCGATCGTCGCCGCCTTGGAGCTGACGGACATTGAGCTTTCGCAGGGGCGCTATTATTTCACTTATGGCAGCCACAATCCTGAGCTGCCCCCCGATGTGCCCGCCTATATGTGGCATCAATGGCCCGTGCCGGTCGTGACCGTGCTGCAATACTTTGAAGAAGGACAGAATGGCTTGGATGCCGCTGTCATCTGGCCTGAGGAGTACCAGACCCATGGCACAGATTACTTCGAGGTGGGCAGCTAAATAGCCCCCGCCCCTACACCCGATATTTGCGCCTCTGGGCAGATTATTTTTGATGCGCTTGCTTTGGCGCGCCCTTGCTTGACAGCCCAGTTCAATATCGCCTATGCTTAATGTTAAGGAGCGCTATCGCCCGATAAAATAAAGGGGAAGTCCTTATGCTGGGCAGGTTAAAATTAATGACAATGTTTTTATTGCTGTGTTCGCTCTGCCTGTCAATTACAAACGCTGACTCACATTGCGAATTCGCCGAGGAGGCAATCCGCTTTGGCGGCATCGCGCCACTTTCGCCACCCGGGGCGACTGGCGCTGGCATCATCATCGACTGGTCTTTTCAGCAAGCCGCAGCTGATGTCAACGCGCAATGCGGGGTCGATATCGCTGGCGTCAACCATCGTGTAGAAGTGCTGACTGGCGACAGCGAAGGCATCTCTGAGCGTGGGCAGGCGCTGGCAGAGCGCTGGATCTTCGAAGATGGCGTGCATGGCGTTGTCGGCGGCTACCATAGCGCGGTGGCGCTGGCAACGATGCTCATAACGCAGGAGAATCGGATACCCACCCTCTTCGCCGGACCCTGGAACGACAACATCACCGCCAACGGCATCATCGAATTTGAAGGCAGAGCGCCACGCAGCGCAGATGGCCTGGACTACATCTTCCGCACCTCGCCAGCCAACTCCATGGTGGCGGCAGTGGTGGCGAACTGGTTCATTGCGCTGGGCTTGGATGATGTCATCATCATGACGGAGAACACCGACTACGGCATCCCCGCCGCAGCCGATGAAGCCGCCCTGTTGGAAGCAGCCGGCATGACGGTCGAGCAATACAGCTTCGAGCTGGGCACAGAAGACTTCGTGCCGGTGCTCAACCGCGTCCTGGCGCGCGCTGAGCCGCCGGATGCCATTCGCGTACTGGTTACGGGCGAGACCGGCTTCAACCTCGTGCAGCAAATGGCTGAACTGGGCATCGCGCCCAGCGCCGATACCATCTGCGTCGCCGAGAGCTTCGCCGGCGATTCGACGCAGTTTTGGGCGGCTGTGCCCGATGGCAACTACTGCGCATTCACCCGCGTCGGCGCAACACCGGCGCTCTTCGGCGATATAGCGCATGATGTCAACGACCGCTATACAGCCGAGTGGGGCGGCGTCGCCCCCAGCTATTCGCTAGAGCCTTATGACAGCGTGCGCTTGCTGGCTGCGGCCATGGATGCCGCCGACAGCTTCACGGACGCGGAAGCCATCGTCGCCGCGCTGGAGACGATCGACATCGAGCTGGCGCAGGGGCGCTATTTCTTCGAATACGGCAGCCACAATCCGGACTTGCCTGAAGACGTGCCGACCTATCTGTGGCATCAATGGCCCGACCCGATTGTGACAGTCGTGCAATACTTTGAGCAAGACCAGAGCGCGCTGGATGCCGCCGTAATCTATCCGCCAGTGTATCAGACGCATGGCAGCGACTACATCCAGCCAGGCACGACACCCTAAGCGGGCTCGTCCCTGTTGGTAATTTCTCGTGCGGGCGGGTACAGTCGTATCCGCCCGTATTGCTTGTTGCACAACGAATTGCATAGTGAGCCTGCCGATGACATTCCCCGATTTAAGCGACGCCTTCCGACTGCAACGGTTGCAGCCGCCGCTTGGCAAAGCGCGCATGGTATTGGATACCGATACCTACAACGAGATAGACGATCAATTCGCCCTTGTCTATGCGCTGCTTTCGCCTCAAGAGCTTGCAGTCGAAGCGATTTATGCCGCGCCATTTCACAACAGTCGCTCCGATTCGCCTGCTGATGGCATGTTGAAAAGTTATGAGGAGATCCTGCGCCTGCTGGACTTTTTGCACATCGCTGCCGATGGCTTTGTCTTCCGTGGCGCGGACAGGTATCTGGGTGCCGGGCGCGCGCCGGTGGAAAGCGCTGCCGTCCGCGACTTGATCGACAAGGCGCTTGCCAGCCCTGATGATGACCCGCTTTATGTTGTTGCCATCGGCGCGATTACCAATGTGGCTTCGGCGCTGCTGCTCGCGCCTGAGATCATCGGCAAGATCGTGGTGGTCTGGCTGGGCGGGCATGCCTTGCACTGGCGGCATAGTCGTGAATTCAACCTGGCGCAGGATGTACCGGCGGCGCAAGTCCTGCTGGATAGCGGCGTGCCTTTGGTCATCGTGCCTTGCCTGGGCGTCAGCTCGCACTTGCTGACGTCTCTTCCGGAGCTACGCGCGAGCATCGGCGGCAGGAGCGCCGTCGGCGATTATCTGTGCCAGATCTTCGCCGAATACCGCCCCGAAGGCTTCGCAGCCTCCAGCGTGATTTGGGATATTTCCACTATTGCCTGGCTCATCAATGCCGACTGGCTGCCCAGTGAGCTGAGGCACAGTCCAGTTTTGACCGACCAGGTTACTTGGAGCATCGACCGCAGCCGGCATCTTGTGCGCGTGGCGAGCTTCGTGCAGCGCGACCCGGTCTTCCGCGATATGTTCAGCAAGATACGCGCGCTGGGCGACTAATTTCCAGCGTGATTTGACCGAATGCCTTTTGACCTTTATATTTGCATTATGCGCTAGGCAAACGTTGAGAACAGGTAGAAACAGCGCCGGTATCCGCAGAGATTCTGGTTACTATCGGCAGCGTCGTTGTTTTGATGCTGACTATTGTCTATCACTATCGGACGCTAGACGCAAAGATTGACGCTACTCGCTTGGAAGTGATAACAGCGACAAAATGGACGCCATCCGGGCTGAGTCCAAAGCAGACATCGCCGCGCTGGCGGAGCGAATCAATGATCTAAACGACCACCGAATCAACGCCGGCAGGCCCGCGGTTGCGCGCGCCTATGGTATACTCGCGCTCTGGTAGACAGCGTTCGAGGCAGATTCTTCATGCCCAAAGTCACTGTCGTTATGGCGGTCTACAACGGCGAGGCTTACCTCCGCGAAGCCATCGCCAGCATTTTGTCGCAGACGCTGACCGACATTGAGTTCCTGATCGTCGACGACGGCTCGCAGGACGCTTCGGCGCGAATCGCAGAAGACTGCCAGGGGCGCGATGAGCGGATTCGCTTGCTGCGGCTGGGGCGCAACATGGGCATGGCGGACGCGCGCAATCACGGCATCCAGGCGGCGGCGGGCGATTACATCACCTTTATGGATTGCGATGATATCAGCCTGTCCCAGCGCCTCGAGAAACAAGTCGCCTTCCTGGAGGCGCATCCCGAAATCGGCGCGGTCGGCACCGGCGGCGAGTTGGTCAGCAAAGACCTGTCACAAGTTCTCTACCGATTCGCCTTGCCACAGCGGCAGTCCCTCATCATTTTTGATATGCTGGGCGGCGTGAGCTTTATCTACACCACAGTCATGTACCGGCGCTCGCTGCTGCAGGCGGTTGGCGGCTACGAAGCGGGGCGGCGGTCTGGCGAAGAACGGGAATTGCCTTGGCGAATGCTCAAAGAGACGGGCATCCAATTCGCCAACCTGCCTGATTGCCTCTATCGATACCGCCGCCATGAGCATTCGCACAGCGCCACCCGCAAGCAAGTCCCGCAGCACCAGGCTCAAGCCGACGAAGCCAAAGCGCGGATACTGCGCGACCTATGGGGCGAAACGCCGGCCGCCAGCCTCGACCGCTTGCAGCGCATCTCCAAAGGGGAGAAGCTCGGCTGGGCGGAGCGCCGGCAGGCAAAGCGCGATATGCAGCGCATCATCGAAGCTTTAATCGCCAAGTCGCTGGTCTCTAGCGATGAAAAAGCGCTGCTCACAGCGGAAATGCAGCGCCGCCTCGAACGCATGCAACCGTATTGGCAGCGCAGAGCCGCGCAATGGGCTGGGCGCATTTCTCGACGCTAGCCTTGTTTATAGGGAAAGTCTATACAGAAAGAAAATCCATGACCGCAGACAGCTTGCTCAAATGGCGCAGCGAATTCCCGATTTTGGAGCGCTGCAATTACCTCATCAGCAATTCGCTGGGCGCAATGCCGCGCGGAGTCTACGCCAGCTTGCAGCAGTATGCCGATACCTGGGCAGGGCAAGGCGTTTCGGCATGGGGCAGCGGCTGGTTTGAACTGCCGCAGACCGTCGGCGACAAGATCGCTCCCTTGATGGGCGCGGCGCAAGGCACTGTGCTGATGCACCAAAATGCCAGCATCGCCAACAGCATCTTGCTGGGCGCGCTGGACTTCAGCGACACAAAACGCGACAAGGTTGTCATCACCAACCTTGACTTCCCCAGCGATGTCTATGCCTTGCACAGTTGGCTGCCAGCGCATATCGAAGTGCAGATGATCGAATCTCGCGATGGCATCAGCATTGACATCGGTGAACTGCTGGACGCCATCGACGAGCGCACGCGGCTGGTCAGCGTTTCGCATGTCTGCTTTCGCAGCGCCTTCATCATGCCGGCGCGGGAAATCACAGCAAAGGCGCATCGAGTCGGCGCGCAGGTACTGTTCAACGGCTATCACAGCGTGGGCGTCATCCCGGTCGATGTCGGCGCTTGGGATGTCGATTATTATATCGGCGGCACCTTGAAGTGGCTCTGCGGCGGGCCGGGCGGCGTGTTTCTGTATGTGCGCCCCGACCTGCTGCCCAGCCTGAAGCCCAAAGTGACCGGCTGGTTCGCCAGTCGCGCGCCCTTCGACTTTGATGTGAGCGGGCTAGACCTGCGCGAAGACAGCTACCGGCTGATGAATGGCACGCCAGGCATCGCCTCGCTGCATGCTGTGCAGCCCGGCGTCGATATCGTGGCGCAGGTCGGCGTCGAGCCCATCCGCGAGAAATCCATGCGTCAGACCGCGCTAATCATCGAATTGGCGGATGCGCTGGGCTACGAGGTCGTCTCGCCGCGCAGCCCCGAAGAGCGCGCTGGCACCGTCACGGTCAACCCGCCCCATGCCTATGAAGTTGCCAATGCGCTGTTGGCGCGCAATATAAAAATCGACTTCCGCCCCCAAGCCGGCATCCGCATCGCGCCGCATTTTTATAACAGCGATGATGAAATCCGCGCGGCGCTGGCGGCTATCGAGCAGATACTGGACGAAATGGGGTGAGTGAAAGGCTTCACCACAGAGGGCACAGGGGTTTAGTAGGGGACAGGCGGTGACTCGTCCATCCTGTGTTATGGAAGTGACATGTTGATTATGACTAAGAAAATGGAAAGGCGAAACCAGTTAGGCAAATCTCTAAATTAGTGAGGATTCAGCGGCGCGCCCAGTAATATAGTCGTGGAGATTCCAATGGAATAACGGCATTCTCATATACAGGGTCGGTCGAAAACGCCAAGTCAGGCAGCCCTAGGTGTATAGTCCCAGAGTAAGATGGGTGGGTTTTTGGTGAAATCGCTCGGGGGTCTC
>VXNO01000001.1 GCA_009840575.1 Chloroflexota bacterium
AAATAGTCTATCGGTTATCCGGCTGACGTCAGTGCCTAACCCCACATTCTTTCCAATGAGAAATACGCGTATTGTCGCCTTGGATCTCTTTTCTGGAACAATCGCCACTTGTTTCTCCGCTAAACAGTCGAAGTAGTTGTGTACACAGGGCGCAATGGGGTCGACTGCCAGCGCGTCCATTACTAGATCATCCAGCATCCCTTCTCTATCTGCTGAGGGAACGATCAGCACGGACACTTTGATCTCGCCGATTGTTGGCACAATAGGGTGGTCCGGAACGTCGATTTTTGGCGGACCTTCTCTGTTTACGGTCTTGATTCTGTCTTGAACACTGCGAAGGGCATCAGTGTTGAAGTCACTGTCGCGCACGATTCCTAAATGGGTTACCTCTTCGAAATTCTGTGCCTTCTTTATCTCACGCAGCAGCTTTGTCAACAGAGTTCTGCCTCTGTATTGGATGATGACAAGCTCTGGCACTTGAAGCTGTATATCCGATGAAGCTGCTAGATGATTAACGAATTTGTCGAAGAAGACTTCGTCGTCTTGTCCTTCAACTACCAGCAGCCGAGTTTTGCCTTCAGGAATCAACTCCGCCATCAGCGAACCTCATGATCAAAGTTAAAGGCTGCAACGGCTTTCATATCCAACTCGTTGTAGGTTGTGGCTCTTAATTCACCCGATTTGCGACTTCTGCTCAACCGATGATAGCGGAATTCGTCGAGCTTTTCGTCTTCAGAGAAGGCTTCGTAGGCTGCTCGGATCATCTCCAGGCTGTGCGTCGTGGCGAAGACTTGGATATCCATCGCTTCAGAGACTTCGTTGATTGCTTTCCAGATATCCGACTGTGCAGAGTAGTGTATGCCGTTCTCAACCTCATCAATGAAGATGACTTGAGGTTTTTCAACCATTATCGACATAGCAATATCGGCGAATCGATTTATCCCTGTTCCCATCAATCTCAGCGGTATCTGATGAGAATCGACACGCCCCCAAATAGTTAAATTGCCCGACAGCGATAGCAATCGCATATCAGTTAGGTTTGGTTCTAATATCTCTAGGTAACTTATCAGCTTAGGCAATTCCCCATGTAGTTCTATGGTGCTGAAAACGTTCGCCCTTTCTTGAGGATTACGGCGCGCTTCCGCCGGAAAATATACAAATGATATATCAGCAGAATTGCTTGTATAGAATGGCAGTTCGGGCTTAGAAGCCAGATAGACAGAGGTTAATCCCGACTCAGAATTTGGGAAAGAAAATGAATACACAAGCATAGACGTGCCTCGAGTGTCAACATACCCGTCGCGAAAATAGCCGATTTCCTTGGCTCTTTGAATGTAGTTTGCCAAATGCTGGGGGTTACTTTCCATTGATGCTAACTCAATGATGGACAAGCAGCGACTTCGTTCATAGCTATTCCTCTCAACTCCATACAAATTGATCTCGCAAGTCGTATCCAACCCGTAAAAGATTTGCTGCCAAACATCGCGCCGGTTTTTATCTGAGTCGATGATACCCCTCGAACTCAGCAAATCCAAAAGAAGATTAGGCGTTAGAGGACTCGATAGCATGAGCGCTGCCTCCATCAGCGCCGTCTTCCCCGTGTTGTTCTTGCCCGCGATGAGATTCACCCGGCCCAGATCGTTAATCTGCAAGTCCTTGAAGCAGCGAAAGTTCTTGACCCGAAACGACTTGTACATTGCACGCCTCTCTACGCCAAGCATTTATCTCGTCCGCATTATACATCCGCAGCCTCCAAAATCACTGCTACAATGGCGCGGCGCAGCCTGGAGACCTTCCGCATGACAACCATCCTCGCCATCGAGACATCCTGCGATGAAACCGCCGCCGCCATAATCAGCGGGGGGCGCAAGATCCGCGCCAATATCGTCGCCTCGCAGATTGACCTGCACGCGCAGTATGGTGGCGTTTTTCCCGAGTTGGCATCGCGGGCGCATGCCGAGGGCATCAGCGCTGTCGTCAGCCGCGCGCTGGCAGAAGCCGACCTGGATTATGCGCAATTGGACGCCATCGCCGTTACGCAAGGACCTGGCTTGGTCGGCTCGCTTTTGGTGGGGCTGGGTTTTGCCAAAGGGCTGGCGCTGGCGACCGGCTTGCCGCTGCTTGGTATCAATCACCTGGAAGGGCATGTCTACTCGCAATGGCTGGCGGATGATTTCAGCGAACCCGCCTTCCCTATCCTCGCCATGATCGTATCGGGCGGGCACAGCGAGTTGCTCTTGATGCGCACGCACGGACGCTATCAGCGGCTCGGCGGTACGATTGACGACGCGGCTGGCGAAGCCTTTGACAAGGTCGGGCGTCTGCTGAGCTTGCCATTCCCCGGCGGCCCAGCCATTGAGAAAGCCGCGCAAGCTGGCGATAAAAATGCCTACGCATTTCCGCGCGCCAAGACCGAAAGCGCCTATGACCTGAGCTTCAGTGGCTTGAAGACGGCGGTGGTGCGCGCGGTTACGGTGCAGCCAGACGACCGCAACCACCGCCCGCGCCGCGCCGAACGCCAGGCTCAGCTACGCGATGATGCGCATATCCCGGATGTCGCGGCGGCTTTCCAGGACGCCGTTACCGATGCCCTGGTCGCTGCTGCGCTAGCCGCCTCGCGTGATTATGCCGCCAGCGCCTTGTTTGTGTCCGGCGGGGTCAGCGCCAACAAGCTGTTGCGAGACAAGCTGCGTCAACGACTGGAGCTGCCCGTTTATAGTCCGCCGCTATTCTTGTGCAGCGACAATGCCGCCATGATCGGAGCAGCCGCGCACCTCCGTTACTTGGCGGGTCATCGCAGCTCGCTGGATATCGAGGCGCGCGCGAGATGGTTGCTTTCGGAGGATGTGTATGCGGCGGGCTGAGCAGCCACTCAACATCGCCATCATCGGCGCGGGTGCGACTGGCTTGGCAGCGGCTTGGGATTTCGCTCGTGCCGGGCACAAGGTTACTATCTTTGAAGCAGCCGACCGTGTCGGTGGCTTGGCGGCAGGCTTCAAAGACGATCACTGGGATTGGACGCTGGAGAAGTTTTATCACCACTGGTTCGCCAACGACGACGATATTCTGCGCCTGGCGGAGGAGATGGATGTGCGCGACAAGATCATCTTCCCGCGCTCCAAGACCAGTTTCTGGCTGGATGGCAAGATTGTGCGCAGCGAAATCTCGCCATCGGCTTTGTTCTTGCCATTGCCTATGCTTGCCACAATACGCATGGCTTTGGCGGGGCTCGCCATCAAGCTAAGCCCGCGCTGGCAGCCGTTCGAACGGGTAACTGCCGACCGCTGGATGCGCCGCTGGATGGGACGACAAGCCTACGAAACTTTTTTTAAGCCTTTGCTTATCGGCAAATTCGCGGCTGATTATGACCAAGTGCCTATGTCCTTCATGTGGGCGCGCATCGTCAAACGCACCTTGAAATTGGGCACCTATCAAGGCGGCTTCCAAGCCTTCCTGGACGAACTGGCGCGACAGCTACAAGAACAGGGCGCGCGCATCTATCTTAATTCGCCGGCGCAGCGCCTGGGCAGCCGCGATGGCAAGCCTTGGCTGCAAGTTGCGGGCGAATCGCAATTGTACGACCGGCTGCTCTGCACGACTTCGCCCAAGCTCTTGCTGCGGCTGGCGGATGGTTTGGCGGCTACTGTCTATGGCGAAAAAGTCGCCGCACTGAAGAGCATCGGCGGGCTGTGCGTCGTCTTCGCCTTGAAGCGCCGCTTGCTGCCCGATGATACTTATTGGCTGAACCTGCCGGCTGATACACCCGATAAATCCAGGTCGGCTTTTCCATTTCTCGCGCTGGTCGAGCATACCAACTACCTGCCGCGCGAACATTATGGCGGCGACTACATTGTCTATTGTGGCGATTATGTGCCGCCCAGCCACGAGTACTTTCGCCTGTCGGAAGCCGAGCTGGTCGAGCGCTTTCTGCCGGCGCTGCGCAAGGTCAACCCCGCTTTTGAGCGCGATTGGCTGCGCAAGTGGTGGGTCTGGCGCGCGCCCTACGCCCAGCCCGTTCCCCAGTTGCATCACAGCCAGCGCATCCCCGCTTTGCAAACGCCGCTGCCGGGCGTCTATTGGGCGAGCATGTCGCAAGTGTATCCTTGGGACCGCGGCACCAATTATGCCGTGGAGATCGGACGCCGCGCCGCTGCCCTGGCTATGAGAGCATGAGGCGCAATTTATTCCGTGCCAGCTACCCGCTATTGAAGTATAATTGATGATATGCGCTACACATCAAGATGAGTGACCATCGCAGCATGCCACTTGCGATTGCCTTATGAGCGACCAGCCCGATGGATCAGCCAACCTGCTGGCGGATTTGCGGCAGCTTGAAGACCTGATCGAACAGATTGACGCCGCCTTGTCTGCGCAGCGCGAACAATTGCGCGGTCACCGCCTCGCCATGCCGTCCTCTGTCCTCACCAGCTTTCGCCAGTTGCAGGCGGAGTTCCAATTGTTGGAAATCGAGGCGCTGGCGGAACAGACTGAATTGCGGCAGTTGCGCGCGCTGGGCGAAATGGCTGTGCGCATGACCAACTCCCTGGATGCCGATATCGTCCTGGCGGAGACGATGGAGCTGGTCATCTTGCTGACCCAAGCCGAGCGTGGCTACATCATTCTTGCCCGGCAAGACAGCGACGAGTATGACTTCCGCGTCAGCAGCGAAAGCGGCTTGCTAGGGTTATCCAACCCCGATGGCTCGCCACCGCAGATCAGCATGTCGGTGGTCAACCAGGTGATCAGCAGCGGCGAGCCGCTCCTGGCTGACAACGCCTACCAGGACGAGCGCTGGTCCGGCAGCCAGAGCATCGTCAATTTCACGTTGCGCTCAGTCTTATGTGTGCCGCTGCGCTTTCGAAATGAATCCATCGGCGCGGTCTATGTCGATAACCGGCTGCTGGCGGGTATCTTCACCGAGCGCGAGCTGACGCTACTGGTGGCATTTGCCAATGTGGCGGCGGTGGCCATCAATAACGCGCGCATGTACAGCCGAGCCGAGCAAATCCTGGCGGAGATTACGCGCGTCAAAGAGTTGATGGACAATATCTTTTCGTCGGTGGGCAGCGCTATTATCGCCATCGATTCCAATGACCTCGTGCATACCTTCAATCGCGCCGCCGGCGATATCCTGAACCTTTCGCCCGCTTCTGTATTGGGTCACAAGCTGCAGCGCGTCTTAAAAGAGGCGGCTTTGCAGCTGGGCGAAGAGCTGCGCCTGGTCAAGGAAGACGATGCCGACCACACGCTCGACCTGCTCGCCGAGCTGCCGGGCAGGGGGCCGGTCGCGCTTTCTTTATCCCTCTCGCCCTTAAAAGACCGCAGCCAAACCACCCAGGGCGTGACCTTGGTGATGGACGATGTTACCCACCTGCACGAGCATGAAAGCACCATCAATGCCATGAAGCGCATCCTGCCCGAAGGCATGGTGGAGAAAATCAATGAAATCGCCAATATCGAGATGGGCGGCATGCGGCGCGAAGTTAGCTGCCTCTTCGCTGATGTGCGCCCCTGGTCGACCCTGCCTGATACCGCCCCCAGCGAAACCCTGCGCATCCTCAACCAGTATCAAGCCATCGCCACCAGTTGCATTCACGATACTGGCGGCATCATCGACAAATACATGGGCAACGAAGTCATGGCGCTCTTTAACACGCAACTCAACCCGGACGCGCGGCACGCTCGCCAGGCTGTCGAGTGCGGCTTGTTGATGCGCGACCGTTTTTTGCAGCTGTATAGCGAGCTGGGCATTAAGCCAGACCCGCATTATTACATCATCGGCATCTACAGCGGCGTGGCCACCCTGGGCAATGTCGGCAGCTTCCGCCGGCGTGAATTCACAGCGCTGGGGCACAGCATCAACACCGCCAAGCGCATACAAGAAAATGCTCGCCGCGGCAGCATCACCATCGGGCAGCCCACCTTGGACCTCATCCTTGCGCACAGCGACCAGCCGCCATTCGACTATACCCCCCGCGCGCCGATCTATGGCAAGGGGCTTTCGACGGGAATGAATGCCTACGAGGTGCAACGAAGCGCATGAGCGGCGGGACGAGCGCATTTGGCGCCTTTCACGCGCAACTGCGTGGCTTGAAAGAACGCGCCGACGAAGTCAAGTCGCTGTTGGAGCAGCAGCAGCAGCTATTGCGCCGCCGCGGCATCCGCCTGCCCAGCGATGCCATCGACCGGCTGTGGAGCTTGCGCAGCAGCATTGACCGGCTGTCGGTCGATATGGTCGATACGCAAATGCAACTGGCGCAACTCCGCCGTTTGGCAGAAACCACCGCCCTCATCAACTCCGCGCAGCAAACCGACCGGGTGCTCAACCAGGTGGTGGATACCGTCATCAACCTGACGCAAGCCGAGCGCGGCTATATCGTGCTGAAGAATCACCAAACGGGCGCGTTGGAGTTCAAGGTCGCGCGGGGCTTGAGCGCGGAAGAAACCGCGGCCGGCGGGCGCATCGTCAGTTGGTCGATCATCAACCAGGTCATGGAAACGGGCGAGGCGGTGCTGACCATGGACGCCGGCACCGATGACAATCTCAGCGCCAGCGAAAGCATCGTCGGCTTCAACCTGCGCAGCGTTTTGGCGGTGCCGCTAAAAGCGCGTGACCAACTCATCGGCGTCGCTTATTGTGACAACCGCGTCATGGCTGGCTTGTTCAAAGAAAACGAACTCAACCTTTTGACCAGCTTCGGCCAACAAGCGGCGGTGGCGATAGAAAATGCGCGCCTCTTTGAAGAAATCCGCGCGCAGATGGCGTTAATCGAAGAGATGCAGGTGCGCCTGAGCAATATATTCGCGTCCATCGGCTCAGGTGTCTTCACCATCGACAGCCAAAATCGCGTCATCATTTGCAACCTGGCTGCCGAAGCGCTGACCGGCAAGAGCGCAGAAGCGGCGGTGGGCTTGCCTTTGTCCGACTTGCTGCCGGCGGTATCCAGCGGATTTTATGCCGAGATCGAGCATGTCCGCCGTGACCAGAGCCAGCGAATCTGGGCGGAGCGCTTTCTTCACCTGGGGCGCGAAAGGTATTGGCAGGTGGTGGCCAGCCCCTTGCGCGGCGATGACCAGGTGATCTATGGCGTGGCGCTGGTCATCGACGACTTGACCCAGCGCAAAGAGCAGGAAGAGCAGCGCCGCCTTTTAGGCACATTTATCCCCGAGGCGCTGCTGGCGAACATCGACTCGATCAGCGCGCTGGATACCAGCCCGGTCGAGCGCACCGTGACGGCTATGTTCGCCGATGTGCGTGGCTTCACCGCCTTTGGCGAGACCCTGCAGCCCGAAGACCTCATGCGCATCGTCAACCGCTATCTGGGCGCAGCCAGCGATGCCATCGACGCCCAAGATGGCCTTGTTGACCAATACCTGGGCGATGCCATCAAAGCCTTGTGGAACTCGCAGCTGAACTCGCAAGCCGACCACGCCATGCGCGCGCTGCTGGCGGCGCAAGGCATCATGGCGGCGGCAAATGCCTTGCACAGGGTGTTGCCGCCCGACCATCGGCTGCGCTTCGGCATCGGCATCCACACCGGGCAGGCGCTGCTGGGCATGGTCGGCGGCACAGACCGCAGCGAATACGCCGTCTTGGGCGAAGCGGCGAACGAGTGCATGTTCTTGCAAGAGAATGCCGAACCGGGCGAGATCGTCATCAGCCAGGCGACTTTTGCGCTGGTATCTGACCGTATCCGCGCTCAGCCTTTCCAGCCCACAAAAATGAAAAGCGGCTTCAAACAGCATGAGACCGTGTATCGGGTCTTGCTGGGCGATGTCGAGGCGCGCGCATGAAGCCGCCTTCGACTCAGTTGCTCTTTGTGCTTGGCGCTGCTTGCGGCTTGGCAATCGGCGTCCTCTTCGGCATGATCATCGGCAATTTGGCGCTGGGCATGCCCACCGGCGCGATGCTGGCTCTGGTCTTCGCATTTAGGCTGAGCGGGCTGGACAAAAGCGAACCCTGAGCCAGGCGCAGGGCAATTGCATCAAAATGAAGCTTTGCACATGGACATCGTCCTGAATCTTTACCACCGAGTACGCCGAGTTTAAGGAGTACACCGAGAGGGAAGCAATGGATTTACGCTGTGGATCCACCCGAAATCGTCGACTGTGGCGGCATTTGTCGTATCTCTCGCCAGAGAAAACCAGAATCGTACTTTGCTTCCTGGGCTGTCAAGGAAGGGGAAAGCGGGCGAGTCACCGCCTCGCCCCTACCTTTGTGCCGACGGTCAGTGTCTACGCGACCCTATGTGTATCCTTGTTTCCTCTGTGGTGAATAATTTGATGCGCTGCCTTGATGCTGTAGACTGAATAAACCGGACCGCGAGCGAGCATACCCATTCATGGATTTCGTCTTTAACATCGAAGTATTCGCCACGCGCTTCTTGGGCATCTTCATCGAGGCGGTGCCTTTCCTGTTGATGGGCTCGCTGACCTCTGGCTTGATCGAGAGCTTCGTCAAATCGGATGATATCCTGCGCTGGATGCCGCGCAACCGGCTGGGGGCGGCGCTGGGCGGGGCATTCCTGGGGCTGGCTTTCCCTGTCTGTGAATGCGGCGTTGTACCGGTGACGCGCCAACTCTTCCGCAAGGGCTTGCCCCTGCCCATGGGCATAGCTTTTTTGTTGGCGGCACCCTTTATGAACCCCATCGTCTTCGCCAGCACCTTTATTGCCTTTGGCATTGGGCCCGTCTTCATCGGGCGCTTTGTCATAACCCTCGTGGTCTCGGTCTCGGTCGCGCTGATCATCGGCAGCTTTGCCAAGCCCGGCTCGGTGCTGAAGCCGCTTGCTCTGGCTGGGGGGCGGCATAAACATAGCCACGACCATAGCCAAGAACACGACCATCACCACGACCATGAATTGGCAACAGCTTCTTTGAGTGAAAAATTACTGCACGCGGTGGGGGTGGCCGGCGATGAGTTCTTTGAGATGGGGCGCTTCTTGATCCTGGGTTCGGCGCTGGCTGCCTTGATGCAGACCCTGGTGCCACAAGAGAACTTGCTGGCGCTGGGCACGGGCAATGTGCTGTCGGTGCTCTTCATGCAGGTGCTGGCTTACATCTTGAGCGTCTGCTCCACAGTCGACAGCTTCCTGGCGCTGGCATTTGTCAACACCTTTACCACTGGCGCCATCATCAGTTTCCTCAGCTTTGGACCCATGGTCGATATCAAAAGCACCTTGATGTTCACAGGCGTCTTCCGCCGGCGCATCGTGCTGTATCTGATCCTGCTGCCTTTCCTGATGAATTTGCTTGCGGGCGTTTTTATCAACCTGGCGCTTGGGTATTGAGGAGGGTTCGCATGAGCGCGCGCGAAAGCCGCATCGACTGGGCGAAGCTGCTGATTCTGCTGGGCATGGGCATCTACCTGACGCAGCTTATCATCAGCGGCAACCTGCTCAATTACATCAATCAGCGCTTTGCCTGGCTGGCGTATGTGGGCGCGGGCATCTTCTTCGCGCTGGCGGCGACGAGCCTGCTGCAGCGCATCAAGCCGTCTTTGCATGCGCACCAACACTACGCAATTGGCTGGGATATTGTGCTGGTAGTCGCCTTTCCGCTCGCGCTGGCTGTCTTGATTCCCTCGCGCTCTTTGGGCATCGAAGCCATCAATGGCGGCATCAGCTTGCGCCCGGTCGGTGTTGGCACTGCCGCGACCTTCGCCCGCAGCCCGCTGGACCGCAATATCCTGGACTGGCTGCGCGAGTTCAACCGCGCCGTGCCTGCCGAGTTCAATGACCTGCCTGTGGATGTAATCGGCTTCGTCTACCAAGAGCCTGTGCATGATGATGATGAGTTCATGGTCTCGCGCTTTACCTTGAGCTGCTGCGTGGCGGATGCCTTCCCGATTGGCATGCCCGCCCGCGCCGATTCCCTAGATGAAGTTGCGATCGGCAGTTGGGTGCGCGTGCAAGGCAGGCTGCAAGCCGCCAACTTCGCCGGCGAACTGCTGCCCGTCATCGCAGTCGAGGTGCTGGAAGCGGTCGACGAGCCCGAACAACCCTATCTCTATCCCTAGACTGATTGCTGATGAGCGGAGACTGATTCCAAGCTAGGAGTTCCATGAAGCCTGACCGTCTCGATCTCGCCGTTATCTTTATCAGCGCGCTTTGCCTGGTTGGCGTGGGCATCGCCGCATTTTTCTCCGACCCGTCCCGCCAGCCGCGCCGCGTCGCTTATCTCTACCCAGCCTCGGCGGCGCTGCAAAATGTCTGGATGGCGGATATCAAAGACCCGCTCGCCCACCAGCAGCTTACCGACAGCGCCTATGGGGTCTACGATTTCGCTATCAGCCCCGATGGCCGCTGGCTGGCTTATGCGGAACGGGCGGATAGCGGCACGGTCACCTTGCGCCTGCTGGATATACCCAGCGGCAATGCGCGTCATCTGGTCGATTGCGCGGCGCTATCCGCCTATTGTACTTCGCCGGTCTTCAGCCCCGATGGCGCGATGCTGGCTTACCAACGGTCGGAGTCGCTGGGGGGGCGCTTCGGCTTGTCGCGCATCTGGCTGGTGGATATGGCCAGCCCCGATTATGCGACTGTGCCGCTGATCGCTGATACGCAGGTGGTGGGACACAGCGCGGTCTGGTCGG
Organism: Chloroflexota bacterium; assembly: GCA_009840575.1. Classification (GTDB taxonomy): domain Bacteria; phylum Chloroflexota; class Anaerolineae; order Aggregatilineales; family Phototrophicaceae; genus UBA6055. The sequence goes on from VXNO01000001.1 coordinate 10,595, forward strand.
CGGACGGCAACACCATCGCCTTTTACAGCGCTGATTCAACCCAGCCGGGCATCCTGGTTTATGAGTTTGCGCCCAGCGGCGCGGATGGCGTGCAATTGCGCTTCTTGCCAACGACGCAAGGCACGATGGGCGTCTTGTCGCCTGACGGGGGGCGCATTATCTACCCGGAGTTGATCCAGCGCGGCAATCAATTTTTCACGCATCTGCGCATCGCCGACTTGCGGGCGAAAGAATTTGCCAATTTCACGGACCCGCACGGAGCCGGCGATGACGCGGCAGCGCAGTGGCACCCCGATGGCGAGCAAGTCGCCTTGTCGCGGCGCTACACTGATGCCCGCTGGACGCCTGGCCACCAAATCTATTTACGCAGCCTGAGCGACGCGCCCGATGCGCTCCTGCCGCTGGTCTACGATGAGCGCTACAACAGCTCCTACATGCGCTGGCACAAGCAAGGCGATGCGCTGGTATTGCAGCGATTCCCGCTGCTGGATGCGGCTGGCGCGCAGCCCGAGGTCTGGGTTCACGAGCTGGAAAGCGCGCAGACCTACAAAATCATGACCGATGCCTACCTGCCGGTCTGGGGCGGCGGGTGACGGGGCAGTCGCTACACTACAATATACCCATGCGCATTGAGCATCTCTCACTGACCAACTTCCGCAATTACGCCCGCCTCGAGCTGAGCTTGCCGGCTCAGGGCCCCGTCTTGCTCTATGGCGAAAATGCCCAAGGCAAAACCAGCATCCTGGAAGCCATCACCTACCTGGCGACCTCGATCTCGCCTTACACGACCAGCGACCGTCAACTGATCCACTGGCGCACCGCCCGCGAGCCGATACCCTTCGCCCGCTTGTCCGCGCAGTTGGCTGGTGGCGCGTATCAAAAGCTCGATATCACCTTGATGATGGACCTGTCCACTGCCTCGCCGCGCTTCAAAAAGTCGGTCAAGCTCAATGGCGTCGAGAAGCGGGTGATGGATGTGGTCGGCTTGCTGAATGTGGTGCTCTTTTTGCCACAAGACCTGTCGCTCATTGAAGGCGCGCCCAGCGACCGCCGCCGTTTCATGGATACCGCCCTACGCCAGATCGACCGTGAGTATCGGCTGGCGCTGCACGACTATGAGAAAGTCTTGCCCCAGCGCAACGCCCTGCTCAAACGCATCGCCGATGGGCGGGCTGGCGCGGTGGAGCTGGACTATTGGGATGAGCAACTGGCTGGCTATGGCGCGGTCATCATCGCGGCGCGGCAGCGATTCTTGCGTGAGCTGGAGGCGCTGGCGCGGGACAACCACCATGCGCTGAGCGGTGGGCGAGAAATGCTCAGCCTGCGCTATTTGCCTAGCCTGCTGCCAGCTGCGGATGGCGATGGCCGCCAGCGCGCATTCAGCCTGCCAGGCTTGGATCTCGATCGGCAGCTGACGGCAGAGCAGATCCAGCCGCAATTCTGCGCGCAGCTACTGGAACAGCGCAATCAAGCCATTGCCCGCGGCATGACGGTGGCGGGTCCACACCGCGACGAACTGCGCCTGCTCATTAATGAGCGTGACTGTGGTGATTTTGGCAGCCGGGGCCAGGCGCGCACAGCGGTCATGGCGCTGCGATTCGCCGAGCTGGGCTGGATGCGCGACCAACTAGGCGAATACCCGCTCTTCCTGCTGGATGAAGTGGCTGCGGAGCTGGATGCGCGGCGGCGACGTTTTTTGCTGGACCAACTGGATGGCAATGCCCAGACCTTGCTGACCAGTACCGATTTGGATGATTTTGACGCGGCTTTCCTGGCGCGCGCGACAATCTACCAGGTGGTCAATGGGCAGGTCAGCCAGCGCCGCGATAATTCAGACACCAATCCATAGAACATACGGTCTAGTTTGTAGCCATTGCCCTGCCACCAGAAAGGATGCCCAATGGCTTGGACTAGCCCAAAGACCTGGTCGAGCGAACCGCTGACATCGTCCGACCTCAATACCTATATCCGTGACAACCAGGATCACCTCAAAGACCGTCTGGATAATCAAGCCAGCGCCATCTTGACCGGCAGCGCCGCGCTTTCCACCGGGTCAGAAGCCTTTGTCGATATCGACGACAAATTGTCTATCTCGCTGACGACGCATGGCGGCGATGTGCTGGTGGGCTTCACCGGCACAATTAAATCGTCTTTGGAATTTCGCCCTGTCTACATCAACTTGGCGGTTGACGGTGTTCACTACTTCGCCGATGACGGCATCGTGCGCACGATGATCGGCAGTGGCGGCTACAAGAATCAGCCTTTGCCGCTGTGTTTTGTTGTGCTGGTGACGGGCTTGGACGCCGGCGCGCACAATTTCAAGCTACGCTGGAAAACCCAACGCGCCAATATCGTCAGCATCGAGATTACCAGCTTGCATCCGCAATTCTGGGCGAAAGAACTCTAGCGCGCATAAGCGCAGCCAGGAGGCAATCATGGAATTCGAACATGTCTTTCAGATATTGACACTGGCGCTGGTTAGCCTGGTGTATTGGCTGGCTTTTCGCAGCTTCCCGCCCGGCGAGACCGCCCAGCTCATCGAGCGCCTGGACGAAGTCAGCCAGCGTACCGACAGCCGCCTGGACGATTTGCTGGTGGCGATCGCGCGTCTGCTCAATGAGCTGCGCAAAGAACCGCCCGAAACAACGGACGAGGCTTAAACGCGGATCGACTTAACCAGCGCCTGCGCTTGTTGGGAGAAATGGGCTGAGGGGGCGTCGGAATGCTTGATGGTAACCTTCACGCCCCAGCCATTCTCCAGCCGCAAAATCTCTTCGCCGGCTGTATCGCCAGCCACTTGCGCCAGGGTTACGTTGCCGCCATCGGGGGCGATGAAGGACAGATGCAAGCCACCACCGGCTTCGTTAAGCTTGACGACTCGCCAGGCGGGCGGGTACTCGACGCGGAACACGCCAGTCTCGATGCTGCCCCGGCTGACGACGATGGGCGCGCCGGGCGTATTCGCAAGCTGCGCCGGTGGCTGGGCTGGCAGCAGGGCGCCACAACCCGCCAGCATCAACAGCGCGCAGACCAATAGCGCTCGTCCGCCTGGCATGGCTATTCCCATTCTATTGTGCCGGGTGGCTTGCTGGTGATGTCGTAGACGACTCGATTGATGCCCGCCACCTCGTTGACGATGCGCGCGCTGACCCTCGCCAGCAGCCCATAAGGCAAGCGCGCCCAATCGGCGGTCATGAAGTCGTCGGTCGTAACTGCCCGCAGCGCCAAAGTTTCTTCGTAGCTGCGCTTGTCGCCCATCACGCCGACGCTTTTCACTGGCAGCAGCACCGCAAAGCATTGCGCCGTCTCCGCGCGCAGCAAATCCGCCTTTGCCAGCTCGTTGGTGAAGATGGCGTCGGCGCGGCGCAGCTTCTCCAGGCGCGACCAGGAAAGCTCCCCCAAACAGCGAATCGCCAAGCCAGGACCGGGGAAGGGCTGCCGCCACACAATCGACTCGGGCAAGCCCAGCGCCTCGCCGACTTTGCGCACTTCGTCCTTAAAACAATCGCGCAGCGGTTCTACCAGTTCAAAGTTGAGGCCTGCTGGCAAGCCGCCGACATTGTGGTGCGATTTGATATTCTGGGCGGCTTTCCCCGTCGCCGCGCTTTCGATGACATCAGGATAGATCGTGCCCTGCCCAAGGAAGCGAATATCACGCAGTTTACGAGCCTCCCGCGCGAAAGTCTCAATGAATTGCGCGCCGATGATTTTTCGCTTGGCTTCTGGCTCGGTGATGCCAGCCAGCGCCTCCAGAAAGTCTTCAGCCGCATTCACCGCGACCAGCCGCATGCCGCGTTCGTCACGGAAGACGCGGATGACTTGCTCCGCTTCGCCTTGCCGCAGCAAGCCGTGGTCGACAAAGACGCAGGTCAGCCGCTCGCCGATCGCCCGCTGGATCAATGCGCCAGCCACAGCCGAATCGACCCCGCCGCTCAAAGCCAGCAGCACGCGCTCCCCGCCGACTTGCGCCTGTATGCGCGCGACGGCATCGTCAATGAAGGCAGCCGCGCTCCATTGGGCTCGACAGCCACAGATGGCGAAGACAAAATTGCCCAGTATCTGGCTGCCATGTGGGCTGTGCCTGACTTCGGGATGAAATTGCAGCCCATAGCGGTGGCGCTCTGTATCGCCAATCGCGGCGAAAGGGGAGTTGGCTGTCCGCGCCAATGCTTCGAAGCCGGCTGGCAATGCTTCGATGCGGTCACCATGCGACATCCAGATAGGCTGCGCCGCTGGCAGGTCGACGAAGAGGCGACTCCCGCCCTGCTGCTGCAGTTGCGCGGGGCCATATTCCCGACTCGTTGAAGCCGCCACCCTCCCGCCCAAAGCCGCCGTCAGCAGCTGCATGCCATAACAGATGCCCAGGATAGGCTTGCCGCTTTCCAGCAGGAAGGGCGACAAGCCAGGCGCGCCGGGCGCATAGACGCTGCTGGGTCCGCCGGACAAGATGTAGCCCGCTGGCTGATGCCGCTTGATTTGTTCGGGAGCTGCATCATGGGCGAAGACTTCTGTATAGACGCCCAGCTCGCGGATGCGCCGCGCAATCAACTGTGTTGTCTGCGAGCCATAATCGATAACCGCGATGCCGCCGCGCTTGATATCGTCCATGTCGCTTTCTCAATCTTGGCGCATTTTTATAGCCAATTAAGTCCTTAAAAATCAAACACAGAGGGCACAGAGATTGGTGTAGGGGCGAAGCGTGGACTCGTCCGTTTCTATTTCTGAAATTTGAGCGGGGCTGATTATGTAGCGAAAGCTCTGCCCCCGCGCCAGCTAGAAAAATTGCTTGGCGAGCTTCAATATGCCTTGCCGCCAGGGGACGCGGTGCGAGATGCCGGCGCTGTTTTCAAAAGCCGCCAGGTTATCCAGATACCACTGGAAGTTACGCAGCAGCGCGTCCTGGTTGCTGTATTGCGGCGCGAAGCCCAATTGCGCCTGCGCCCGCTCGATCGAGACGAAGGAATCTTTGCTGGCGGTTTCATAGACCCATTTATACAGCGGCGACAGGTTCATCATCTCCAGCGCGCGCAGCAGCCAAATCGCGGGGGCGGCGGGCAAAGGAACGATGCGCTTGCCGAAGCCGGCATAATCCAGCACCGCTTGATAATCTTCGCCCATCGTAGTGAAGTCGGCCGCGCCGATATTGAAGGTATCGTTGACGCGCTCGGCTGGCAGTTCGACACACAAGCTGATGGCTTCGCAGAGGTCGTCGACATCCAGCAGTTGGTAGCGGTTGCGCCCGTCGCCCAGCATGGGGAAGCCGCGACCATCTTGCGCCCAATCATAGAGCAGCGCGAAGACGCCCAGCCGCTCCGGACCCACGAAGGACTTGGGGCGGATAACCGGCGTGACCAAGCCCTGCTCACGTTCGGCGAAGCAGATATCTTCCGCCAGGATCTTCGCCTCGCCATAAGCGCCGACGCCGATGCGCGGGTCATCTTCACGCAGCGGATGATGATCGGGGATGCCATAGACGGCTGTGGACGAAATGTGAATGAAACGGTCGACGCCCTGCTGTCGCGCCGCTTCAATGACCAGGCGCGTGCCATCGACATCGGTGCTCATAATCTCGGCTCGACTGTACAAGGGCAGGGCAGCCGCGCAATGCACAACGATATCCACGCCGCGCATGGCGTTTTCAACCGCGTCAGCGTGGCGGATGTCGCCGCGTATTTCGTGGATCTGGTCGCGTTCGGGGTAAGCAAAGTCGGCAATATCCAGCGAGACGACTTCGTGCCCGCGCGCCAGCAGATGCCGGCACAAGTTGATGCCCAGAAAACCCGCGCCGCCTGTGAGCAAATACCGTGCCATGGCTACCGTCTTTGTCCGCTAATCGAGGAAGTCCGCCACCTGCGCCCAGCCGCCGCTGAAGACCATCTCGGCCAGCGGCTGCCGTTCTCGCGCCGCGGCATCGCGGGCTTGTTGCGCTTCGGCTAGGTGCCCAAGCTCCGTGCCGCGATAACCAAAGGCGAGGCAGGTATAGGGTTCAAAGTCGTCGGGGATGGCATAAACTTCGCGCGCTTTGTCGGGGAAGAAGCCGCCCATCTGGTGTACATAGATGCCTTGCGAAAGCGCCTGCAAGACCATCTGCCCCACCGCCAAGCCCAAATCGTGCCCGGCGTGTCGGTTGGGGATGTCTTCTTTGCGGAACTTGCGCGAGCAGGCGACCATCAGCACGGTGGCATGTTGCGCCCAGGCGATGTTGCCCTCGCGCAGCACCGAGAGCAGCTTGGCGAATTCGCCTTTGTCTTGGCGGCGCGCCACGATAAAACGCCAAGGCTGCAAGTTGCTGGAGGATGCCGCCCAACGCGCCGCTTCCAGTATGCTCATCAGGGCGCTGCGCTTGATTGGGCGCTCGCGGTCAAAGCCGACCGGGCTCCAACGCTGGCGGATCAGCTCATGCAAGGCAGCCTGGGTGGTCGGCAATTTCTGCGTGGGCGCGGGCGGAATCTTGGACTGCCCGTTCTCCGCCAGCGCGTCAAAGACCTTGGGCGCGATCAGCCAGACCAATTCACCAGCATCCGCTTCCGCAATCGGCGCATCCACCCGCGCCAAACCGCCTTTCTTCATAGCGACATTCACGCCCGTCAATTCATTGACGACCCAGCTCATATCGGGGTTGTGCCCGACGAACATGATCTCGGCGTCGGGCTCGCAATTGGCGCAGAGGCGGCGCGCATCCGCCAGGTCAAAGCCGAAATTGACCGACTCAGCCAGGTCCACATCCATGCCCAGCGCCTGCGCAACGAGTTCGGCGGTCTGCCGAGAGCGCAGCCGTGGACTGCTGTAGATGCGTTTTGGCTGCAATCCCAGCGCCTGCATGACAGCGGCTGATTTCTTGACGCGCCGTCGGCCACGCGGGGTCAGTTCACGCGCGAAGTCGCTGCTTGCCAGGTCTTCGGCGATGCCATGCCGCAGAAAATAAAGTCGCATAGGGGTCCTATCCCGTCGTTTGCCCCGCGCTTATTTTGCCGCTGCGGGCGCTTTGTCTTTAGAGGATGATTTGCTCTCGGTTTTGCTCTCGGTTTTTGCGGCGGGCTTTTCTTTGCCGTCCGCGGCTTTGCCATTGCCATTCGCCGCCGGCTTGGCAGGATTCTTGGCTTTGTTGTTGTCATTGACATAGAAGCCGCTGCCCTTGAAGATGATGCCGGCTGGCTGGATCACGCGCTGAACTGCCTGCCCAGTATGCGGACAAGCCTGCAGCGGGCTATCGCCAAAGCGCTGGCGGATATCGAATGTACTGCCGTCCTCACGGCGATAGGTGTAAACAGGCATAGGCGCGTACCACTCGGCTAATAATTATCGCTTCAAGGCGTAAAGCATAACTGAAAAAACCTATGAATGGCATTGCCAATTCTGTTGGCGGGACTGGCTCAGGGCTTTTGCGCTTCGTAGACCATCGTTTCGTAGCGCATGGCGGCATCGTTGCTCACCAACTCGCCGTGCTGTTCGATGCCCCGCAAACTTTCATGCTCGCTTTCGCCCGGCTCGTAGCGCTGGATATGTCTGAAGCCCGCTTTTTCGAGCGCTTGCCGCAAGGTCGCGGCGTCATAGATGAACTTGTGCCGCCAGCCATGGAAAGACTGGTTGATGGCATGGGCGGGGTTGTATTCGCCGATGTGGGAGCGGAATGTGTCCATGATCCAGCGGATGTAGGCTTGCTGTGGCGTGGCGTCCGGGCGGGTATACAGCGCGATGATCTGCGCCAGGTCGGGCGTGGCCAAGCGCAGGCGACCACCGGGCTGCAACACGCGAAAGCACTCCTCCAGCATCAGCGCGGCTTCGTCAAACTCCAGATGCTCAATGACATGCTCGCCAAAGATGAAGGCAAAACTGGCGGCGGGGATAGGGAAATGCCGGCGGGCATCCAGGAAGATGGTGCCGGGCTGGAAAGGCGTCAAGGTAGTATTCAGCCAGCCCGGCAAGGGATTGGGCCCCGTGCCGATTTGCAGCCGTGGCTCCTCAGCCGCTCGCAAATAAGCGCGGATTTGCCGTGGCGCTGCCCATGCCCAATAACGCTGGCGCAAGCGAAAACGAATACTCGCCATGATGTCTCCGGTTTGTCAGGCGCTCTATTGCGCGGGCAAGAGCTGCGTGGAAGCGAAGATACCGCTCAAGTCCGCCGCCAACTCCTGCATTTTGCCGGTTGGCGAGACGACCACCGCCAGCAGATAATGGTCCTCCAGCGCCATAGCCAGTAATAATGTGTCATTGTCGGCGATTGTAGCGGCGAGCTGCGCTGAATCCCGCTCGGCGATTTCCAGCAGCTCGACAGCGCTGTATAGGGATTCGCTGGTATCCTCTGGGGACCTGCCCACGAAGACATCCAGGACGCCCGCGGCATTGCGCACGCCGTATGCAAGCGCTTCGGCTGGTGTCCGCAGCGATAAATCCGCCACCACTGTATCAGTGAGCATGTCACTGCCTTCCAGCGCGACTGGATCGTTCGCCAGCATGAGACCGGTTTCGCTTACTCGGTAGTGCCAATCCTGCGGGAGCGATAATTTGAAGCCGGCTTGCAGACGGCTGGCGAGGTAAGTTATTTGTTGGTGTAGAATGGGCGTGGGGCTGGGCTCGGGCGTGGATGTAGGCGTGGGGGTAGGCTCCACAGCGCTCGCGCAGCCAGCCAGCGCCAAAGCGCCAAGACAGACTATCATCAATAACCGGCAATGAACCATCATATCTCCTCAGATCGTTGTGCGCGCCAAGCGCCATTATCGCAGTGGAGTCGGCATCGCGCTAGCAGCGAGGCGGGTTTCTGCTGATGATTCGCTGTGGCGTGGATATGGTCGAATGCGCGCGCATCGCGGCTGGCATCGAGCGCGGCGGCGAGCGCTTTATGAACCGCTTCTTCACTGCTGGCGAACGCCAAGACTGCGCCGACAAAGCCCATCGTCTGGCGGCGCGCTTCGCTGGCAAGGAAGCGGTGGCAAAAGCGCTGGGCAGCGGCATCGGCGATGTAGCCTGGCGCGAGATCGAAATCCGCACCGACAACCCGCGCCGCCGACCCAGCCTGCGCCTGCATGGCGCGGCGCAGCGGCTAGCGGACGAATTGCAGCTGAAGGCTTGGGATATCAGCCTCAGTCATACACAAACGCACGCAATCGCCGTGGCGGTGGCGCTAAGCCCCCCTCAATCTCCAAAGTAAAGTAGGGGCCTCGCCCGTCTTCCAGGAAAAGCGAGGCGGCGACTCGCCCCCTCAATCCGCGCTGTCAAACAGCCGCATCAACTTAAGCGCGATATGCAGGTCGAGGCGCGTGCCCGGCGCGGACAAATCCACCGCGCAGATGTCACGAATCCTTGCCAGCCGATAATTCAATGTGCTGCGGTGGATGCAAAGCGCCTGGGCGGTCTGGACGATGCTGCCGCCCGCATCCAGATAAACTTCCAAGGTATGGAAGAGGTCGGCTTGTTGTTCAGCTTGCAAGCGGCGCAGCAAGGACACCTGGGCATTGTGTGCCAGGCTGTCCGCGCCCGCCTGGTACAAGGTGTGCATATAGCCGAGCGCGTCGAAGCGATGCAGCCGCTGCGCAGGCTGGATGCGCCCGCCGATGCTCAAGGCATCCGCGCATTGCTGGTGCGCGTCACCGACCGCATTCGCCCCCTGGCTGACAGCGCTGATGGCGATGCGCGCGCCTTCTCCCAGCCTTTCCAGGAGCGCCGCCGCCAGCGATTGGGAGTTGGTATTCTCCTGCGCCAAAATAAGCACTTGCCCGGCAAATTGCGCCGCCACCGCCCCGCCGCCTTGCTGCGCCAGAACGCGGTTGATGCTGCGATAGGCGCGTGTAATCGCTGGCGCTTGTGCCGCCCCCAGGCTGACCAGCAGCATACGCCAGGGCAAGCGCAGGTCCACGCCGTAGCGCAGCGCCTGGTCGCTCAAGATGCTCGGCGGCTGTCCCTTTGCCTCGATCAGCTGCGCCACGAAGCTGCCTTTCAGCGATGCCTCCGCTGTCGCCAGGGATTCTTGGTACAGCATCAGCAGCGCCGCCACCGTCGCGCCGATTTCGATGGCCATCATGTCGATAGGCGTCAGCGCCTGCACATCGGCGATGATCCACATATAGCCATAGATCTCGCTCTGCACGACGATGGGCGCAAGCAATCGTTCCATCTCCAAGCCCAGCGCGGGCATAACCGGCAGTTGCACCGGGCGCAGCGTCTCGCGGATGCGCGGCAGGTACTCGTCTTCAAGCGCGGCAATCAGCTGCGGGTTGGTGCGCCCATGTTCAATTGTGTAGCGGCGCGCCGCATCCACCGCGGCGATATTTTTATTGGCGATCGCCTCGAAGCACTCGTTCTCGATGCTGATGGAATGCCCAACCTGCTCCGCCAGCATATTCGCCAGCTCGGCAAAGCCACCGCCCTCCAAGACCAGGCGCGAAAGTTGCTGCTGGATAGACAGCGCGCGGCTGATTGTATCCAGGTTGGCTTCGGCGATGCGCTCGTTGATGCCCTTGGCGATGTCGACGAAGCGCGTCTGGTACGGAATCTCGATCAGCGGCAAGCCTAGTTCTTCCCCCAGCGCGCGCAGGCTTGCGGGGATTTTGTCAAAGAGCAAGCCGGTGGTGATGACGAGACCCACAATGCCCCGCGCCGCCAACTGCCGCAGGAATTCGCGCTGCGCCGCTTCGCCAGCGGGCATGTTCATCACCGCCGTCAGTACCAGCTCGCCACCATGCAGCCAATCCGCCATGTTGGGCACATTGACAATATGCACCCAGCGGATGGCGCGCTCCAAGCCGTCAGCGCCAGCTACGACTTTTGCCTGCTTGAATATGGGTGATTGCAGCGCTTCTTTGAGGGTCAACATCTGGGTTTGCGCGCGATTGGGTCTACCCCCCTCAATCCCCGCTTATCAACAGAGGGGAGGAGCTAGCTTCTATGCAGCTTTTCGCATGCAGCGATGCTCCCCTTCCCCGATGATTCGGGGAAGGGGCCGGGGTTGGGGCAGAAAAAACGGAAATCCAAGGAAAAGCTATAAACCGGGAGACAGCGATTTGCCTCCCGGTCGCGGGCAGGCAACTAGCCGCAGTCGCCGTGGCCGTGAATATAATGCGCGGAGATCCAGCCTTCGACGCCGTCATGCTCGACCTTGAACCAGTTCGCCGTGCGCGCGTGTGCCGCCTTGGTCGTGCCACCTGCGACGATATCCAGTTTTTCCCCGCCCGGCTCAGCGCGGAAATTGAGGTTGTAGCGGGCAGTGACCTCACAGCCTTCCAGCGGGACCATGCTGTCCATGGAGTCCATCATCATGGCGTAGTCCATACTCATGTCGTCCATGTGCATGTCGTCGTCCAT
>VXNO01000067.1:0-17198 GCA_009840575.1 Chloroflexota bacterium
TTGGGGTGGGGGTAAAATGGGCATTCTAGAGTCTCATTACTTACCTGCACTTACTACCACACTTCTGTAATGAATATAATGTTGGATACGTTTGCCATACCAACTAAGGAAGCAACAAACGATGGCGCGGATACGTTGCGCTACTTGCGGAAGAACAGCCCAGCCCACAGATTGGCGCTGCGAGGATTGCGGCGGCTTGCTGGATTGGGTTGCGCTGCCGAGTTTCGCTCCCGCGCGCATCGTCCAAGACGACTTCTCGCTGTGGCGCTATCGGGACTTGCTGCCCGTGCAGCGGCGCTTCAGCCTGGGCGAAGGCTTGACGCCGCTCGTGCCGCTGAACTGGGGTGGCGCGCGCTTCTTTGCCAAGCTGGAATACCTGAATCCGACTGGCTCCTTCAAAGACCGGGGCGTGGCGGTGATGCTGAATCACCTGGCGGGCGCTGGCGTCGCGTCCGCTATGGACAATTCGTCGGGCAATGCCGGCGCGTCACTGGCGGCTTATGCGGCGCTGGCTGGCATGAAAGCGACGGTGTATGTGCCCAAAGCCAGCGCGGTCGCCAGCAAAAAAGCGCACATCCGCGCTTATGGTGGCGAAATCATCGAATCGGCGCATTTGCCTGCGGAGATTTATGCCGCAGCTCGAAGCCGCGTCTACGCCAGCCACGCCTGGAATCCCAGCTTTGTGCTGGGGCAGCAGACAGCGGCTTGGGAAATCTGGGAACAGCTGGGCCGGCGCGCGCCGACGGCTGTGGCAGCACCGGTCGGGCATGGCGGCTTGTTTTTGGGCATGTTTCGTGGCTTCCTGGCGCTGCGGAAAGCTGGGCTGCTGGAGCGCATCCCGCGCATGATTGCCGTGCAGTCGGCGGGCGTCGACCCCATCGTGCGCGCCTGGGAAGCGGGCGCAGACACAGCAGCGAACATCACGCGCGGAAACAGCGTGGCGGATGGCATCCTGGTAGATGAGCCCGTGCGCGGACGGCAGATTTTGCGGGCGATCGCCGATAGTCACGGCTTGGCGCTGCGCGTTGACAACGACGCTATCCTGGCAGCGCAGCAGCGCCTGCACGCACGCGGCTTCATGGTAGAAGCGACCAGCGCTGTGCCCGTCGCCGCCCTGTCACAAATCCGCGCAAGACTGGACGATGCGAGCGAGCTGGTCATCGCGCTGACCGGCAGCGGCTTGAAGAACCTGGCTGGCTAGCGCGGCATTCTCCGCGTTTGGGGCTTGCCTGTATACTATGGTCGTATCCATGCGCGAGGCTAGCTGGGCATGTCGCCGGACTTGTTCCATCAATTGTTGGAAGCGCAACGGCTGTCGCAAGAGGATTTGCTGCGGCGGCGCGGCGTCGTCGGCGTCGCTATCGGCTTTCGCAACTACAAAGAGCAAGTTACCGACCAACTGGCGATGGCTGTTTTGGTCGAACAGAAGAAACCGATCGAGGCATTAAGCGCGGAAGACCTGGTGCCGCCGGATGTCAATGGCGCGCGCACCGATGTCATCGAAATTGGCCGGCTGGAGGCGCAGCTTAACCCGCGCGACCGCTTCCGCCCCAACATTCCCGCCGGCGTCAGCATCGGGCATTACAAGGTAACGGCGGGCACACTGGGCGCTATCGTCTTTGACAAACAGACGGGCGAGCCGCTGTTGCTATCCAACAACCATGTGCTGGCGAACAGCAACCAAGCCGCCATTGGCGATGTGGTATTGCAGCCAGGCACGACCGACCACGGGGTGCGCCCCGATGATGTGGTGGCGAAGCTGCATCGCTACGAGGCGCTGCGCTTTTTCAACAAGAGCGGTCCCATCCCGACACAGCCGCCAACCACGCCGCCGCCACTCTTCCCGCCGGGCGGCTGCGATATTGTCGAAATGTTTGTGACGGTGGGCAATGCCTTGAGCGCGCTGAGCGGCTCGTCGAAGCGGCTGACGGCGATTACAGTCTCCCAGGCGCAAGTCAGCGGCGCGATCTTCCCCAATCGCATCGATGCGGCTTTGGCGCGCCCCAATAACCCAATGATGTTCCAACAAAGCATCGCCACGATCGGCCGCCCCAATGGCGTCGCCAAAGCGCAACTGGGCATGCCCGTTCGCAAACATGGGCGCACCACCGGCTACACCGAAGGCAACGTTACCTTGATGAATGCGACCGTGGATGTGTCTTATGGCGAAAACCTGAATGCGCGCTTCGCCGGGCAAACCATCACCACGCCCATGAGCCAAGGTGGTGATTCGGGCGCGTTGGTCATGGCGGGCGACAGCTTAAAAGCGGTCGGCTTGCTATTCGCTGGCTCGCGGCGCGCGACCATCTTCACGCCCATCGAGGCGGTGCTGGATACGCTGGATGTGCGCTTCTAGGATACCCCTCCCCCAAAAATGAGGGAGGGGGCTTTAATACTATGGAATCGCTGGTTAAATCTCCCCTTCCCTGGCTTGCTGGGGAGAGAGCTAGAGCTGCCCTTAGCCTTCGACCTCCAGGTCAACCTGCGGCGCTTGGAAGTCCTCGCTGAGTTGGGTGAAGTCATCCACATTGAATAGGAAGGGCGTATCTGATGGCAGCAGGGCGAAGGACACATTGTCCGACAAGTTGGCGACATACAGATACTGGATGAGGTTGGGGTTGGCGGCGATCTGGTCGCTGATAACGCGAAGCGCCTCGGCTTCGGCTTCGGCTTCGACCTTGCGGGCTTCGGCGCGGCCACGAGCGGCTTCGATAGCGGCTTCGGCGCGACCACCGGCTTCGGTTCGGACGCGCTCGGCTTCGGTGCGAGCTCGCTGCAGCCGCTGCTCTTCAATCTGCTTTTCTTCGATGGATTGGGCGAATGATTCGTTGAACTCGATCTGCCGCACCAGCAGCGAGGTCAATGTCAAGCCGCGTTCTGCCATGCGCGCCGCAACCGCCTCCCCGATGCGTCCGCCCAGCGCCTCGCGCTCGACGCCGTAAATCGCTTCCGCCTCAAACTGCGAAACGACATCGCGCGCCACCGCCCGCACGGTGGGACGGATGAAGTCGGTCTCATAGCGGTTTTGCAGGGTGAGGTGAATATCGTTGACATTTTCGCGGTCGAGGCGATACAGCACGGTGATATCCAGCCGCACTACCTGTCCGTCAACGGTCAGCGCTTCTACGGCGTCATTGCCTTGGATGCGCCCTTCACTGGCGATGCCCGACATGGTGTATTCCTGCAAGTCGGTGGGGTAGATGATGTACTCCTGCAAACCAGGGATGATGATGGATGTGCCGGGGGCGCGAGCGGGGTCTTCCAGCTCGCCGGACAAGACATTGACGATGACGGCGGCGCGCGCCGGCTGCACGATTAAGATGCCCGAACTGATGATGAATAGCACGATGCCCGCCGCAAACCCGGCAATCGCCAGCATGTAGCCGCCGCGAGCCGAGCGGTTCTGCGATGCCAAGGTGAAGGCAAAGGCGATGCCCAAAATGCCCACGCCAAAGGCGAGTATCGCGACCACACTCAATAGTCCACTGAAGTTCATGACTGCTCCTCTATTCGTCGCTGAGACTTTGTTTTGCGTTTCAACCTGATTATAGCATAGCCTGGGCGGACTTCTCAGTACCCAAATCATTGGGGGGATGGCGATATTGGGCTGGGGGCAGTGTAGGTTAGCCCAGATTCTCGCTCAAGATGCGCCCTAGCTCTCTTCTCACCAGCCCGGGCCGTTCATCGCGCAGCAGGGGCAGGCGCGCGCGCGCGCGATGCAGTTGGTTCAAGTCGATCTGCTGTGTGATGAGCGCCTCGTCAAAATACAGACCATGCGTCAGAAACTCGCCATCGGGGTCGACCACTGAGGAGCCGCCCCAGAAGTTCTTGCCGTCTTCGTAGCCAACCCGGTTGCAGTGCAGCACATAGGCGGTAAACATGCTGCCATAGGCTTGGTTGACCAGCTCGACCCAGCGCGTGCCGCCGAGGCGCTCGCTTGCGTTCAAGCCCCGCGACGGGCTGCTGCTGTTGAGGATGAGCATATCCGCGCCATCCAGCCAGAGCAGATAAGCCGGCGAAATATGCCAAAAGTCTTCGCAGATGAGCATACCCAGCCGGCCAAAGCGCGTATCAAAGGCGCGCACGGTGTTGCCTTGGGCGAAGTAGCGCGACTCGTCAAACATGGCATAGGTGGGCAGGTAGAGCTTGTGGTGGATGTGCAGGACTTCGCCAGCCGACAGGTAGGCATTGGCGATATAAAAGCGCTTGCGTTTGTCCTCGTGTACAAAGCCCACCACCAGGTCGATATCGGCGCTGGCGGCCAGCAGCTCGGCAAAGACGGGGTCGCTGGCATGGCTGCGCAGCGAGACTTCGGGCACGAGGTCTTGCACCTGATAGCCGGTCAGCGACAACTCCGGGAAGACCAGCAGGTCGACTCCCCGTTCACGAGCCGCGGCGATCGTCCGCAAGTGCGCGGCGAGGTTGTGTTGGATATCGCCCAGTTTGGGGTAGATCTGCGCCAAGCCGATAGTGATGCGCATGCGCGGCTCTCCTGCTATTGCTCGCCACCATCATAATACAGGCGCGGCATGGCGGCAATCGCAGGCGAGCGGCGCTAATCGGGCAGGACAGCGAAGCGATAGCCGATGCCACGCACGGTGCGGATGTATGCGGGGTTGTGCGGGTCCTCTTCCAGCTTGCTGCGCAGGCGGTGCATGTGCACACGCAAGGTGTCTTCTGTGACATTATCACGAGACCACACGCGCGAAAGCAGGGTTTGGCAAGGCACAGCCTGCGGGGCATTGCGCAGCAAGACATCCAGCAAGTCTGCTTCGGTGGGCGATATGCGCACAGATTTTCCACTTTGTCGCAAGCAGCTGCGCGAAAAGTCAATCGTAAGCCCGTTAATTTGCAAGGTGCGCTTGCGGTCATAGCAAGCCAAAGGCAGCCTCGCCAGCAGCAATTGCATGCGCGCTTCCAGCTCATCCGACTGCACAGGGCTGAGCAGAAAATCATCGCCATGCGCCTGCATTTGGCGGCTGAGACGCGGCAAGTCCTCGGGATTGAGTATAAATATCAGCGGCATATCCACCAGGGATTTCAGCCTGCGCGCCGCTTCCAAGCCGGCAGCCGACTGCTCAGCCAGCGAAATCAGCGCCAGGTGCGGGGCACCCAAGGCCTCGACATGCCGGACAGCCTCGTCCGCATCAGCGAAATGATTGATGATATAGCGCTCGCTTTCGAGCAATGCTGCGAGCAATTCGCTAGATGATGAATCCGCAGCGACCAGGAGAATGCGAGATATTTGCATGTTGGGTTCCGCCCTGTGACCCGGGGCAAGGGTTGTGGCGAATAAGTAATGGTAACTATAGTATGTGTATCTTGCGATTTCGTCAACGCTTGTCTACCGCTATCGCTTGGCATCTCAAAAGCGCAGGCGCTGAAGATCGCGCAGGGAGTCGAGGTTGCGCAGCATCCAGTCGCGCAGTTGCTGGGTCTTGATGTTGATGCGGCACAACGCCAGCGCGTCCAGCGGCACTTCTTGCGGGATGTATTCGCCGCGGGCGGGATCAGTAAATTCTGGTCCGTAGCGCTTGCTGAGGTCATAGTCTTGCAGCATACAAACGAAGAAATGTTCTTCAAGCTGCTTGCCGGCTTTATAATGCTCAAGCACAAAAGCAGTATCCAGGACGATCGCTCGCGCGCCCAGCTCTTCAAACAATTCGCGTTCCAACGCGGCGATGAGGTCGCTATCCCGGCTTTCGACGCCGCCACCCGGCGCGACCCAGTACGGCAGCCGCTTGTGTGGCTTGACGCGCTTGATCAACAACGCCGAGCCACGCCCAGTCAGGAGGATGGCGCGCACCCGCTGGTTGATAACTCGCTCCGATTTGGATTTGCTTAACACAGCTATGCCTCCACAGGCGCGAAAGGCTATCCGCCCAGACTAGCTCGGCGCTTATTGTGCCTTCGTTAACCTGCGGGTAAGTCTTTGCTTGAATAAGTCCGAGTAGTATAGCACAGCCTGCAAGATGAGGGCAGGGCTTATTTACTACTGCGAACCGGGAGTGGCGAATCTGCTGAATATGCGTTGCTTTGCCCCCGTAAATTCGCCATCGGACTATAATACAAAACTCGCTTCGCTAGCGTTCCTGCTTGTTCTGTGTCTGTTATTTGCCGCCATGCCGGCTGGCCAAGCGCAAGCCCAAGGCCCCACAGTCACGTAACTTCGCATGATTTCGGTGGCTTGAGCGCGGATACCGCCTATAGCTTCCAAATCGTGGTACTGCTGCAAGACGGGTCTTCAGTGACAGAGCATGGGCAGGCGCGCACCGTGGCCTAGCGCGACGAATCGCTTCAAGCACCGCCCCGACCACTTGTGCCTTCGCGACGCAAAATGAGGGTGAGGCTTATTTAACTGCGCAGGTGGAAAATACTGGCGGAGGCGCTAGGCAACTGGCTCGACCAGTATTTGGCTGGCCATTTTGAAACCGACAATTTGCTGGCTGCCTGGCTGCAAGCGAACTTCAAGCGGACCGTCAAATTCATCACGCGCCAGCACTTCCAGCGCTACGCCCAGCACGAGGCCGCGCTTTTGTGTTTCTTGCAGCATGAGCGGGTCATCCATGATGAAGCGGCGGATGCGGGCGGGCAACCGCGTCGACAGTTGGGAAAGCGGTTGCAAATCTCGCTGTGGCATCAAGCCATCGCGATTGGGGATGGGGTCGCCATGCGGGTCATAGGGTGGGTTGCCCAGCTTGCGCGCGATGGCCTCGACAAAGCGGTCGGATACGGTATGTTCCAGCGCTTCGGCTTCGTCATGCACCTCGTGCAGTTGATAACCCAGGTCTTCCACCAGGTAGGCTTCAATTAGGCGATGTCGGCGCAGCATCTTCAAGGCGACACGTTTGCCGGCGTCGGTGAGGCGCACGCCGCGATATTTCACATAATCGACTGTGCCGTCGTCGACCAGGCGCTGCGCCATGACGGTCACCGCCGGCGCCGAGATATTCAGCGCATCCGCCAGGGCAGTCGTCGAGACGCGGTCGGTCTGCCGCTGCAAGTGAAATATCGCTTTTAAGAAGTCTTCCACCGACTCGGAAGTGCGGTCCGGCAATTTGCGTCTGCTCATGGGAAGCCGCTGGACTCTATGCGCTGCGTCTGCGCGTATCATAGCATAGACAATACCTGCGCTCGCATCGACTTGGCGGCGGCGCGAAGCATGGCGCTGCACAACGAAGTTCTAACACTTGTCTGTCATGCTGGGCTTGGCGGGTTTTATTGACCTGCTCGCCGTCTGCTCGTACAATAGGCGCAGGTGGCTGCACTTGCAGCGCATAATGGAAGCGATCCATGAGCCGAGACTATTACGATATTCTGGGCGTGGCGCGCAATGCCAGCGATGAGGAAATCAAGCGCGCCTTCCGCAAGAAAGCCAAACAATTTCATCCTGATGCCAACCCCGACGACGCGGCTGCCGAAGCCCGCTTCAAAGAGGTTAATGCCGCCTATGAAGTGTTAAGCGACCCAGAAAAACGCAACGCCTACAATCAATTCGGCGAAAGCTGGCAGCATTACCAGGCGGGTAACGGCGCAGGGCCATTCACAGATGGCGCGCAGTTCCACGACATGTCCGATATCTTCGAAACGATCTTCACCGGGGCGGGCGGGCGGCGTCATGCCGGTGGTTTTGGCGGCTTTGGCGGGCGGACACAGCGTTCGTCCCGCGCGGGCAAAGATATTGAACAGCCGGTGCGCATCAGCCTGCGCGAGGCTTATGAAGGCGCGCAACGGGTCTATAGCAAAGGCGGGCGCGAGCTCACCCTGCAGATACCGCGCGGCGCGGCAACCGGCACAAAAGTCCGTTTGGCTGGCGAGGGCGAAGCGGGCATCTATGGTGGACCGCCGGGCAATCTCTACCTGATTGTCGAAGTCGCCACCGACTCGCAATTCACGCGCTATGGGGATGACCTGAGCGTGGATGTCCAGGTTGACGCCTTGACCGCCATGCTGGGTGGCGAGGTCGAAGTGCCGACTCTGGCCGGCAAGCTGCGCATGAAAGTCCGCCCCGGCACACAGGCTGGGGTGCGGCTGCGCTTGTCTGGCAAGGGCATGCCCAAGCTGCGCGGCAATGGTGCCTATGGCGACTTGCTGGCGCGCATCGTCATCAATGTACCCACCCAGCTCAGCCCCGAACAACGCGAGCTCGCCCAGGCGCTACGAGACAGCCTTGCCTGAGCGACGCAACGCTGGCACCTCAACAACCGGCTTGATGATGGCGCTGTGTGCCTGCGCCTTGCTGCTGACAGCTTGCAGCTTTGATTTCGCCGCGACAACACCTGCGACCGCTGCCACCGCCACGCCGATCGACCTCAGCGCCATCGCCGATGCTGAATACCAACTCCTGGCGGAGATTTACGAGCGCGCCAGCCCCGCGGTGGTCAGTATCGAAGCGCAGCGGACTGGCGACAAGGCGGCAGCGGAAACGGCGCGGCGCGGCGCTGGCTTCGTCTACGACCAGCTCGGGCACATCATCACCAACGCGCACCTGGTCAACGATGCCGATGCCATCGGTGTGACGCTTGGCAAGGGGCTGGCGCTGGAGGCGACGCTTGTTGGCGCGGACAGCTTCAGCGATGTGGCGATTGTGAAAATATCCGCGCCTGCCGAGCGGCTGCAGCCCCTGCGCATCGGCGAATCAGCTTCAATTAAAGTGGGCCAGCGCGCCATCGCCATCGGCAATCCCTTCGGCTTGAACAGCTCGATGACCGCCGGCATCGTCAGCGGCATCGGGCGCACGCTGCCCTCGGCGGAACTGATTGGCTCGGGCAACTTCGCTTATGACAACCCCGCCATCATCCAGATTGACGCGCCACTCTATCCGGGCAGCTCAGGCGGTCCTTTGCTGGATTCGCGCGGTTTGGTCTTTGGCATGACGACAGCCAATCAAAGCCTCACTGGCGAGAGCGCCGGCATTGGTTTCGCTGTGCCTGCCGATACCATGCGCCGCGTCATCCCGGATTTGCTGGCTGCTGGCTGGGTCGATTATGCCTGGATGGGCATCTCGGTCATGCGTGAAGCAGGCGGCTACGGCGTGGCTGGCTTGAGCGCGGCGCTGGACTTGCCGACCGAGCGTGGCGTGCTGCTGCGCGGGGTAACGGCGGGCTCGCCGGCGCACTTGGCGGGCTTGCGCGGTGGGAGTAGGCTAGTTGATGTGCGCGGCAAACCTGTCTGTGCCGGCGGCGATTTGATTGTCGCTATAGACGGGATTCACTTTGACAATCTGGATGCGCTGATGGCCTATCTGGTACAGGACAAGCGCCCCGGCGACGAAGTGCGGCTGCTGGTCATCCGCGAGCGGCGCACTATGGAAATGTCCCTGCAATTGGCGAGCCGACCCGCAAGCGACGCTGCGCCCACGCTGGGCTGCGATACCACTTCCTGAAGGAAATGTCGCATGAAAAAAACGATATTGCGCGGCTCCGCGCTGTGGATGCGCCCGCTGGCGGAGCAAGATATCGCGCCGATTTTGAAGTATGCCAGCGCGCCTGAGATCGCCGCCAACACCTTCGTGCCGCAGCCTTACCCGCCCAAAGCCGCGCAGGAATTTGTGCGCAAAGTCAGCAAAGAATGGCAAAGCGGCCAAGCCTATACATTCGCCATCATCGAGGCGCAGTCGGGTTGCTTCGCTGGCGTCATGGGCATCCACCCTGTGCCAGAACACAAACGTGCCGAGGTTGGTTACTGGATTGGGCTGCCCTTCTGGGGGCGGGGGCTGGCGACGCAAGCGCTGAGGCTGGTCATTCAATTCGGCTTTGAGGAGTTGGGCTTGAATCGCATCGCGGCCGGGCATTTTGCGGATAACCCCGCCTCTGGGCGAGTCATGCAAAAGGCGGGTATGCGCTGTGAAGGCGCGCGGCGCGCCTATCACTATCATCGCGACAGCTTCAAAGACTCGGTCTGGTACGCCATCCTGCGCGAGGAGTATGGGACGGATGGCACCCGCTAACCGCTCAAATGCGCAACAAGGTATCTGCTGCGATCTTGTTTTCCAACTTGGCAACAATGCTGGACAGTTCTACATTGGCTTTTGCCTGAAGTCCTAGAGCGGTTGACATGCCATCCGCATCGGTACTATGTCTTGATGATAGTTGCAATTTTGGCGCATCACCCTCGCCGAACCTAAAGTTGTATGCATGAAAATGCAATGAATGCCCCAACTTGGCGCTTCCAATATGATCAAATTTGAATTGCCTCATCATGTATTCAAGCAGCGCATCTTGATGTACCAAGACAAGGTGTTTTGCGAGACTCTCGAAAGTTTCAATTTTGTGGTGCAATTGAACCAGGATCGTCTTGGCAGTCATCTTCCAGTTCATGCCAAAGGTCTTTGACCCATCGAAATTATCAAGATTGCTCAAGCCCGCAGCTTGAAGAAACCGTTGCCTATCCGGCCACACTGTTCCCGTAGTATCCAATGTCTGTATTTCAATACCGACGAAGTCGACAACCTGGTCGTTTCTAACTGAAGCAAGAAAGTAATCGCCGCTGCCACCAGGAATTTCGATTTGCGGTATTTTGTGCAGTTCGTTTCCAGGTTCGTGCAGTCTCAACAGGTGAAGGCAATCCATGAAAATCATTCCATTGCCAAGCATGCGATGAGGGCAAATCAGAATGCTCTTCGGATTGCGGATTCCGTGTGAGACGGAGCATGTCCCGATAGCAATCTCGGGCTGACTCTTGCGAATCTTGAGACATTTTCGGTTCAGATAAGGGCAGCGCTGCCGTTTCACGATGGACTTCCAATCGACGTCGGCAACTGAGGTAGGAAGTCCAAACAATTCTGTGACTCGAGTTCGGCTCATAGCAAGATTTTACATCTCTCCTTTGCCTGCTCAACATACGATCGAGATATATCAATACCTATCGACTTGCGCTCTAGCTGAAACGCCACGACATTGGTGGTCCCGCTACCGCAAAACGGATCGAGGACAATTCCGTCTAATGGGCAGGTAGCTAGAATCGGGATTTTACATAAGTCTTCCGGATAGACTGCATAATGTGTACCGCGATTGCTAGTGTCTTCCGGAAGAATTTCCCAGACATCTCCTGGCTTGCTACCATTCTGGTGATAGTACAAGAAGTAAAATCCCTTCTCAGCCAGTTCCTTTGCCCGTCCAGAAACTCGAGTAGAATCGGAATGTGTTGTCCGGTGCTGTTTTCGGATAACCATGCGAAAGTCGGATATTTCACCAGATTCAAGCCTCCGCAATGTTTCTGACAACGCGCTTTCCGCTTGTACTTTTTCTTTTTCATCTAAGGATGTCGAAAGCTCAATTTGCCGCTTGTACTTTACGCCAGTAACGCCAGTCGCGCTTACAACAGCCCCATTTTTTACTTTCGCTCGCCTGGGTTTGCTACGAATTGCATCAAGGTCATAGTGATACCGATTATGCTTTACAAAGTGAAACAGGTGTTCGTGGACCGGGCGTAATTTATCTTTGGAAGTGTCCATTCCTTTGATCTTGTTCCATATTACGTCGTTGCGCATAATCCAGTTCTGCTGTTCGCCCATCTCAATGGCTATGCGCCATGGGATGCCAAGCAGCCGCTTATTCAAATAACTATCGCCAAGATTTAGCCAGAAGGACCCATTATCCTTGAGCACTCGGAATATCTCCTGTGTTACTTCCAGCAAGTTGGCTATGTACCTCAGATAATCATCCTCTAATCCGATTCCACCATTATGATACTCTCGTTGATTCCAATACGGCGGACTCGTCATACAGCAGTCAATGCTATGGGAGGGCAATGCACTCAACACATGCAGAGAGTCCCCGCACAAGAAAAGCGGCGACTTGCTCGTGCTGTTTAGATAACTTCGGAATGAGTCAATTAGCAACATGATATGCACCCTCATCCCAGAATCTTTATCGAGATTGTAATCAATTTCCGCTCCCAAATAAAAGACCGCAGAGGATTAGTCTGCGGTCTCCCGACTGTAAAATCACAGTCTGGCGGTTTCGGGCTCACCCTCTAAACGGACAAACCCCTAGAGGTGTGAAACGGTCAGAGGGCTACCCCCTGTAAACCTGACATTTTGATTCACCTCCTTTACTCACCCGACGATGTTGCTAGTCTAGCACAGCGCATTCGCCAGCGCAAGCATTTGTCCGATTTGACTGTTATATTCCTGTAAAGTAGGCACAGCGGGGCAGCAGATGACACGGCATTATCACCCGGCGCACCGGCGGCAAGCCATCCAGTGGGCGCGCGGCTTGATGACCCGCGGCTTCCTGGTATTGGATACCGAGACGACCGGCTTGGGCGCTGCCGACCAAATCGTCGAAATCGCCATCATCGACCAAGCGGGCGCGGCAGTCCTCCACCAGCGCATCAAGCCCAGCATCCCCATCCCGAGCGCCGCCTCGCGCATCCATGGCATCCGCGACCGGGATGTAGCGGGCGCGCCGAGCTTTCGCCAAATCTATATCCAGCTATCCGTGCTGCTGGCTGGGCAGATTCTGGTCGCCTACAACATGGACTTCGACTGGCGGCTGCTGCGGCAAACGGCGGCGGCTTATCACTTGCCGGAGCCGCGCGTGGCAAAGCGCGATTGCGCCATGAAGCAGTACGCCCGCTACAAAGGCGAGCGCAATGCGAACGGCAGAAGTTATCGGCCGCACAAGCTGTCAGCAGCCGTCCGCCGCGAAAGCCTGTCGGTCAGTGGCGCGCACACTTCACTGGGCGATGCGCGCATGACCTTGGCTTTGCTGCGGGTGATGGCGGAGGCGGAGTAGCGCAGGAGCGAGATTGCGCTTGATTCTCCCGCATTTTCATTTGTGCTGAAATATAAATCGGACTTAAATAAGACGCTAGCAGCCCGTGCCGCCGACGTGCGCGACGTTGTCAGTTTTTTGCGATTGCCTATCAACCAGGGTTGAGAACAGGATCAAAACGGTGAACCTCAGACAACTCTTCAGATGCGCTTGCATGGCCATCCTGCTACTGCAGGCAGGCGCTGCGCTGGCGGCTGATATCAATGTCGATGCCGATTGCAGCTTGGCGAATGCCATCCGCTCTGCCAACGGCGATGACCAGGTCGCGCCGGGCAATAGCTGCGAAGTTGGCGATGCCGCCGCCGCGGACAACACCGGCTCGGATACCGTCACCATCACCGAAGCCGGCACAGTCGAAGGCACGATAGCGCTCGAGGCGACGCTGGAGATCGCCTCCGAAGTTGTCATTGAAGGCATGGGCTTTGTCCTGGATGGCGATGGCAACCGCATCTTCGCTGTGCAAGGCGGCAGCCTGACGGTCAAAGACTTGACGGTGACCGACGGCTGGGCGGACAGCAATGGCGGCGGCATCCTCGCCATAGACTCCCAACTGGCTTTGTACAACAGCGTCGTCCGGCACAATTATGCGGCGGGCGCGGGTGGCGGCATCGCAGCCATCAACAGCGATGTTCTGCTCATCGACAGCCTGGTGAGCAGCAACGAGACCGGCGTCTGGGCAGCGCCAGGCAGCGAGCAGACCGTCTCGGAAGACGATGCTCCAGCCGATACTTTTGGCGGCGGCATCTACTTCAATGGGCTGGACAATACGTTCATCAGCGACAAATCGGGACTCAGCGACAATATCTCCGCCGGCGCGGGCGCGGGCATCTATGTTGCGCAGGGCAGCGCCACCATCAGCAATACGACCATCAGCGGCAACAGCGCCGCGGCTATGGGTGGCGGCATACTGAACCGCGGCGACGCCACCCTGACCCATGTAACAATCATCGAGAACCGAGCCGAAGCCGGCGCGGGCATCTATGACGAAAATACTTTGGCGCTCTACAACAGCATTCTGACTGGCAATGCCAATGGTGATTGTGGTGGCGAGCTGGAAGCCAATATCGGCAATTTGATCCGCGATGGCTCCTGCGAGCACGTCGGACTCAGCGCAGACCCGCAATTGCTGCTGCTGGCGGGGGCGCCCGCCTATTATGCGCCCAACCTCGGCAGCCCGGTGATTGATGCCGGCGACAGCGCCCATTGCCTGGCAAACGACCAACGCGGCATCTTGCGAGCGCCCGATGCTTGCGATATCGGCGCGGCTGAGCACGAAGCTGGTGCATTCAGCTTCCAGATTCAAAGCGCCATCGCCGCGCAAGCCGCCGCAGAAGCTAGCGCGGATGCGGACGGCGTTTCCGGGGACGGTGAATCTTGGGAAGAGCCAGCCGGCAGCTTGTGCAATTCGCTGCCCGTCCATATCATCTTGGCGGACGCTCCTGGTTACACCCACTGCCGTGAAGTGGACGCGGCCGGCGTCGGCAACAATACCTTGATTGACTACGGCTTCATCTATGCAGTCGATATCTTTGGGCAGATCGACTCATTGGAAGCCTGCTTCGTACATGACTCGGGGACGATTGTGCTGCTTGATGCCGCATTCTCACCACGCAGCATTGTGCCGCTGCGCACCTGGACATCTGCGGACAGGCGCTGCGCCATCATCGACCGCGCTGGCACCGCCGTACTCATGCCAGGCGACTTCCTGGTTGCAGGGATTGTGCCCGAGCCCGTCCATGACCTGTCCGGCTGCTCGGTAACAGTCGCCACTTATCTCAACTTGCGCGCCGACCCGAACACCGGCAGCTCCATCCTGCAGGCTGTGCCCACGGGCGCGCGGCTCAACGCCACAATGCGCACCACCTACTGGTTCCGCGTGACTTATGGAGGCAGTCAAGGCTGGCTGCACGGCGATTATCTCAATCGAGATGGCGCTTGCGAATAGGCGGGGGCTGCACAAGAGCTCAGTAAGTGAAAGCGAGGCCTGAAAGCAAGCTGCCTGTCAACGAAAAGCGGGCAAGACCAGGTAGTAGTTGCCCTACCCGCTTTGTACGGTCTGTCGCTACAATGCAATCATTCTTTCACTAAACGAGGAGAATGCACAATGCAATCACGCGCCGAAAGCATCGCCGCCATCCGCGCGCTGCCCGCCCAATTGCGCGAAAAAGTCGCGGGCTTGACAAGCGAGCAACTGACCGCCGCCTACAACGCGCCCGAATGGACGATCGCCCAAAATATCCACCACCTGGCGGACACGCACATGGTCTGCATCCGCCGCTTCAAGCTCATCTTGACTAGCCCCAGCTTCCAATTCACCGGCTACGATGTCAACGCCATCGCCGAGATGCCCGATGCCAAAGACGCCGATATCGAATACTCGCTGCAAATCCTCGCGGGTCTGCATGCGCGCTGGGCGATCCTGCTGGAAAACCTCAGCGAAGACGACTGGGCGAAAACAGGCATCGCCTCCAGCCCCGACCGCCCCGATTATAGCCTGGAAGACCTGGCGCGCCTTTATGCCCGGCATGGACTCAACCACCTGCAGCAGATCCAAGAAGTCCTGGACGCGATGCCCGCATGAGAGCCAACAGCTTCGTCATCAAAACGCCGCCATAATGCGATTTGGCGCGGATGAATTAGCCTGCGTCCATAAACGCGGCTGCGTCCGTCTTCAATTTTGCCAGCGAGGCTTCGTGCAGGTACATCATGTGCCCGGCTGCGTATTCGGCGATGGTTACATTGTCGCGCAGCTCGCTGTCCAAACCCATGTGCGCCAGTGAATAATAGGCGGCTTGGAATGGCGTGGCCAGATCATAATAGCCTTGCGCCACCAAGACGCGCATGAAGGGATTCTTGGCGAAGGCAGCGCGCAGCCCCTCGCTGGTATCAGGAAATTCGCCGCCCGCGTATTGCCAATTTTCATTGACGCGGAAGCTCAATATCTCGTAATTTAAGTCGCTGTGGAAGCCCAGTTGCTGGCGGATGTATTGGTTGAATACGGCGTTATAAGGCGGGACGATGGCGTGCATGGACGGGTCAAAGTCGAAGCTCTGCCCCTCAGCCGAAGCCATAATGCCGACAAAGCGCGAATCCAAGCGCCCGACCGCCCGCTTGGCATCCCGCAGCAACTCTTTGCAAAAGCTCATGATATGGATGCGCAAGTCCGCGCCCAATACAAACCGTGTCGACAAGCCGGTGTATAACGAGAGCCGCTCCGCCACTGCCTGGCGCTCCGCATCGCTCAGGCGGTCGCCTTTTGCCAGAGCAATTGTGTAATCGCCTTCTGCCCAGTCGGCCACTTCTTGCAGCAAAGGGCGCAATTCCCGCGCATTCAGCTCATCAGAAAGCGCGCCGTGATAATGGGCGGAAGCGCAATAACTGGGCACATAGAGCGCATAGGGCAGGTCGTTGCCTTTGGTGAAGCGAATTGTCTGGAAGTTCATCACAGTGGAGATCAAGATGATGCCATTGAAGGCGATGCCGCGGTCGATCAAGCGTCCCGCCAAGCCAGCCGCGCGCGTCGTGCCATAGCTTTCGCCAGCCAGGTACAGCGGTGATGTCCAGCGTTTGTTGCGGGATAGATACAAGCGGATGAACTCGCCCACCGCTTCCAAATCGGCTTCCAAGCCCCAGTATTTCTGGTTGTCCTCCGGGTCAGCCGCGCGCGAATAGCCGGTGCCAACCGGGTCGATGAAGACCAAATCGCCCAGATCGAGCCAGGTATGCAGGTTATCGATGAGCTTGTAGGGCGGCGGCGGCATGAAACCTTCCGCGCCCATATCGACCCGCTTGGGCCCCAGCGCGCCCATGTGCAGCCAAATTGACGCCGAGCCAGGCCCCCCATTAAAGACAAAAATCAAGGGACGGTCGGCGCTGTCGGCGCTATCCAACTGGTAGGCGGCGTAGAAAATCTGCGCGGCGATATCGCCCTGCTCACTTTTGAGCGGCAGCATGCCCGCCGTCGCGCTGTAGGCAAGCTCGCCACTTGGCAGCGAGAGGCTGTGCATCGTTGTGATGGGCGGCTGCTCGGTGATGGCGGGTTTATCGTTTTTTTTGGTCTCGGTCATGGTGGTTGCTCGCATACTATTATCCAGCATATAGGGTGATTTAACCACAGAGGGCAAGCCAGGCACAGAACTAAAGACTTTGCCTTCAATTTGAAAAAGGAATCAATCTGCGCTAGACTTTCGGATATGGTCAGGAGCGGGTGAACTGGAGGCTGGGATGGATATTGATACAAGCCTTTCTTTGGAACTCGTCATTACCATTCTGGCGATCTTGGGATCGGTATGGCGCATACAACATGTGCTGGAGAAAAAGATAGACGATTTGCGCAAGGACATGCAGGCTGGGGATGCCGCCTTGCGCAAGGACATGCAGGCTGGGGATGCCGCCTTGCGCAAGGACATGCAGGCTGGG
>VXNO01000067.1:17208-17353 GCA_009840575.1 Chloroflexota bacterium
GCGCAAGGACATGCAGGCTGGGGATGCCGCCTTGCGCAAGGACATGCAGGCTGGGCACGCCGCCTTGCGAGAAGAAATGCTAGCTGGGCACGCCGCCTTGCGAGAAGAAATGCTAGCTGGGCACGCCGCCTTGCGAGAAGAAATG
>VXNO01000067.1:17363-20768 GCA_009840575.1 Chloroflexota bacterium
CGCCGCCTTGCGAGAAGAAATGCTAGCTGGGCACGCCGCCTTGCGAGAAGAAATGAGTGCGAATGATGCAGCCTTACGCAGCGAACTCAGCGATTCGCGCGCGGAATACCGTTCCGAATTCGCCGCCATTCGCACGGACCTGCGCCGTATCGAAGACAAGGTGGACGACAACACCCAGCGCCTGGCTCGCCTCGAAGGCATCATCCTCGCCCGCGAAGGCATGGTCGATACCATCGTCGACTAAGCTGACCACAGCAGACAATACCTGGATTCTGGCTTCGCCCCGTTGAATTTCCGCGCTTCAACGCATTTCACTGCGATTGCCCTGCGCCCGCAAGCCTGCTAGAATGACGCTAGATAGGCTAGCTGTATAACGTCGGGAGGCGGCGACCCCATGAGCAACCCCCTGCTGGAGATTCAAAAATACGGACAGAGCGCCTGGCTCGATTACATCCATCGCGATGACTTGCACAATGGCGCGCTGCAAGAGCGCATCGACACAGAAGGCGTGCTGGGCGTAACCTCCAACCCGTCTATCTTTCAAAAAGCCATCGGCGATTCCGATACCTATGACAGCGCCATCATGACCATGCTGGACATGGACGCGCCCGCTATCTACGAAGCCTTGGCCATCGAAGACATCCAAGACGCGACCGACCTCTTCCGACCGATTTATGAGCGAACCAGCGGCGGCGATGGCTATGTCAGCCTGGAAGTTTCGCCGCTCCTGGCACGCGATACACAAGGTACGATCGACGAAGCCCAGCGCCTCTTCCACACGGTCGACCGACCCAATTTGATGATCAAAATCCCGGCGACGCCTGAAGGTATCCCAGCCATCGAAGCGGCGATATCGGCTGGTATCAATATCAATGTAACGCTCATCTTCGCTATTAACAATTATGAGCAGGTCGCCGAAGCCTTCATCCGCGGTCTGGAGCGGCGGCTGGCGGCTGGCGACGATGTAACGCGGGTGGCTTCAGTAGCCAGTTTCTTTTTGAGCCGCATCGATGTGATGGTCGACCACATCCTGGAGAACAACATCCGCGCGGCGCAGTTGCGGCAAGATACCGCCCGCATCAGCGCCAACAGCCGGCTGCTCGGGCAGACCGCTATCGCCAACGCCAAGCTGGCTTATCGTTCTTTTCAACGTATCTTTGAGGGGGAACGGTTCGAGCAACTGCGCGCTGCCGGCGCCCAGGCGCAACGACCGCTTTGGGCATCCACCGGCACCAAGAATCCCGCTTATTCCGACACGCTCTATGTCGACAACTTAATCGGCGCGCACACAGTCAACACGTTGCCCCCCGCCACACTAGCCGCCTTCAAAGATCATGGCGCTGTCGCTGACACATTGACCAGGGACATGCCGGGCTTCTTGCCGCCGGACGAAGCGCTGGACCGCCTGGCTGAGCTGGGAGTCGACCTGGCGCAAGTTACCTCAAGGCTGCAAGACGATGGCGTGGACGCCTTCATTGAGGCTTTTGAAACATTGATCTCACAGGTGGCAGCCAAACGCACCTTGCTGCGCAGCGGCCTCATCGAGCGCACTTTGTTGGCGCTGGGCATCTATCACGGCGCGGTGGACGAGGCTATCGAAGACCTGGACGGGCAATTGGCTAACGCGCGCTTGTGGAACAAAGACGGCAGCTTGTGGAAGAGCCATGCGCCGACTATCAGCAAGATCGTCAAGCGGCTGGGCTGGCTGGATACCGCCAGGACCATCGACCGCGAACGGTTGAACGGCCTGCAAGAAAGTGTACGGGGAGGACCGTGGCGGCATGTTCTGCTGTTGGGCATGGGCGGCAGCTCGCTTGCGCCCGAAGTGCTGGCGCGCAGTTTTGGGCGGCAGGAAGGCTTCCCGGCATTGATTGTGCTGGATAGCACCGACCCCGCGCGCATCCGCCAGGTAGAAGCCGCCATCGATCTGGAAAAAACGCTCTTTGTGGTCGCCAGCAAGTCCGGCAGCACGATCGAGACGATGGCGCTCCATCAGTATTTTTGGGACAAAACGGGCGGCGCGGGCGAGCAATTCATCATCATCACCGACCCTGGCTCGCGTCTACAGCAAGCCGCTGAGCAAGCTGGCGCGCGCGAACTTTTCCTGAATTCCGCGGATATTGGCGGTCGTTACAGCGCCTTGAGCTACTTCGGCATGGTGCCCGCGGCGCTGATTGGGCTGGATTTGCCGGGCTTGTGGGCGCGGGCGGATACCATGCTGGATGCCATCGGCGAGGGCATCCCGGCGCAATAT
Organism: Chloroflexota bacterium; assembly: GCA_009840575.1. GTDB lineage: Bacteria > Chloroflexota > Anaerolineae > Aggregatilineales > Phototrophicaceae > UBA6055. The sequence continues at coordinate 19,618 of VXNO01000067.1, forward strand.
CACCCTGGCTTGCTGCTGGGCGCGGTCATCGGCGCGCTGACACTGCAAGGCAGGGACAAAATCACCATCTATACCAGCGAGTCGCTGCGCAGCTTCGGCGATTGGGCGGAGCAACTGCTGGCGGAAAGCCTGGGCAAAGAGGGCAAAGGCGCGCTGCCGGTGGTGGGAGCAGCCATCGGCTTGCCACACGATTATGTGACCGACCGCCTCTTCGTCTATTTGCGCATGGATAACGACACCGATGTGGCGCAGATGGACGCCGCTGTGCGCACCTTGCGCGAAGCCGGGCACCCGCGCATCACCCTGCGCCTGGAAGACAAACTGGCTATCGCTGGCGAATTCTTGCGCTGGGAGTATGCCACCGCCATCGCCGGCGCGTTGCTGAATGTCAATCCTTTCGACGAGCCAAATGTAACCGAAGCCAAAGACGCCACCAAAGCGCTGCTGGAAAAAGTTCGCCAGTCGAGCCGCCTGCCAGAACCCGAACCCGTCATGGCGCGCGAATCTTTGCAGCTCTATGCAAATGAAGACACGCTCGCCCCCCTGCGCGAGCTTTGCCGACAGCACGGCTTTGATGGCGGCGATGTCGTCCAGGTCATCGGCGCGCAAATGGCTGGCACAAAAGCGGGCGATTATTTTGCGCTGCTGGTGTACTTCACGCCAACAGCCGAAGAAGCGCAGATGCTGGAGCAAGTGCAGCGGCGTCTGCGCCATGTTACCAAGCGCGCCGTCACCATCGGCTATGGTCCGCGTTATTTGCACAGCACCGGGCAGTACCACAAAGGCGGCGGCGACAATGGCGTCTTTTGGCAGTTGACCGCCGATGCCGCGCCTGACCTGCCTATCCCGGGTTTTGATTACAGCTTCGGCACGCTCTTCGCCGCCCAAGCCGCGGGTGATCTGCAAGCGCTGCAAGGGCATGGTCGCCGCGCCATCCGCCTGCATCTGAGCGGGGAGCGCGCGAAGGGCTTGCATACGCTGCTCTCGGCAATTGAGTTCGTCGACTCGCGCCGGCGCTAACGGGTCTACCCCTCCCCGAAGCATCAGGGAGGCGAGCTAAACCTACCGGGTTTGAGATTTGTCGAGCGAGACAAATCTAGCTGTATAGTCCCAGAGTAAGATGGGTGGGTTTTTGGTGAAATCGCTCGGGG
>VXNO01000024.1 GCA_009840575.1 Chloroflexota bacterium
ACCTGTGAGCATTCAACCTGTCTTCGGCGCGGGCGTCTTTCCTTTTGGCACGCATGTCTATCGTGAACCGTGTCTCGACCTAGACGCGGTGGTTGCGGATTTGCCGCTGTTGAAACGTTATGGCTTCAACATGATCAAGATTCAGGAGCATTGGTCCGCCGATGAACCGCGCGAGGGCGAGGTGGATTTCTCCCGCATTGAGCGGCTCATCCAGCGCGCCGACGAGCTGGGCTTGGGCGTTTACCTCGGCTTGACGATGGAGCAAGCGCCGGCTTGGCTCTGGCGCAAGTATCCCGATTGTCACTTTGTCTATGCGGACGGGCGGCTCCACAACCAACCGACGCAATATACCATCCCCATGGACGGCAAACCCGGCCCCTGCTGGGATCATCCCGGGGCGCGGGCAGCGGCGGCACGATTCATCGGCAAGCTGGCGCGCAGGCTCGGCAAATACAAAAATATCTGGGCTTGGAACACTTTCCAGGAAATCGGCTTCTGGCCCAATACCGCCGGCAAGCTAGGCTTTTGTTATTGCCCGCATACGTTGGCGCGCTTCCGCGAGTGGCTGCGGGAAAAATACGGCAGCCTCGCAGCGCTGAACGCGACCTGGCAGATTAACTATGGTGACTGGGAAGAGGTCGAGCCGCCGCGGCGGGAGGAGCCCCTGGCGCCCTTCATCGACTGGCGTTATTTCATGGACGATGTCTATATGGCGCGGCAACTGGCTTTTAAGACCAAGGCGCTGCGCGAGAACGACCCTTATCAGCGGCCCGTCTTCAGCCATGCCGATACGCCGCGGGTCGGTTCTGGCGCGGAATGGCGCTGGGCGCGCGTCGGTGATTTCTTTGGCACCAGCAATTATCCCAAATGGAACAACGGCCATGCTTGGGATGACCCGGTAGAGAGCGAAGCTGCCGCGCTGCTTAATGAGATTTGGGAAGAGATGATGCTGTGTACCGACCTGGCGCGCGGCAACAACGGGCGCGACCGGGCTTTATGGGGCGCGGAGTTCCAAGGCGGACCAATCTCGACCTCGCTGCATTATGGACGCAAGCCATCGCCTGATGACCTGCGGATATGGATGCTGGCTGGCTTGGCGGCGGGCATGACGGGCATCAGCTTTTGGAATCATCGCGTGGAGCGTTTCTGGAAAGAAGCCAATGGCTTCGGCTTGCTTGAGCCCATCGGCGATTCCAGCGAGCGCATGGAAGCCGCCAGCCGCATCGGTCGGGCGATCCAGGCGCAGGGCGAGTTCTTCGCCCAATCGCAGCCGCCGCGGGCGCAGGTCGCCATCCTGGTGAACGAAGACCTGTATCACTTCTTCCAGGCATGCAATGGCGATGCCATCCAACATTATCGCTACAATATGCGCGGGCTTTACGCGCGGCTCTGGCGCTTGGGTATCGCGGTTGATTTTCTGGATGCCGACGAGGTGGCGGCGGGCGAGCTTCGCCATTACAAAGCGGCTATTCTGGCGATGCCGCTGAGCCTGGACGGGGGTTGGTTTCAGCATCTGATCGATTTTGCGCGCGCCGGCGGCATGTTGATTGCCGAAGCCTGCGCCGGGCGTTGGGACAAATACGGCTGGTGCACGGTGGCGCAACTTGTCGAGGGTGGCGAGGCTTGTTTTGGCGCGCGGCATGAAGACTTGGTCATGGTCAAAACGCCCGGCAACCGGCGGCGCTGGATGCCGCATGAAAGGCGCTTCGGAGAATTTGACCCGCCCACCTGCCTGGCTGGCAGCGGAGCCTACGCCGGGCTGCAAGTGTTGGCGAATTTCTACTTGCAGACCTTGTCGCCGACGACAGCCGAGCCGATTCTCTATCATGGCGAGCGCGTCGCCGCGGCCATCAACAGGCTGGGCGCGGGATACGCCGTCTTGCTCGGCAGTTTCCTGGGCTTCAGCGCCTTGGCCTGCCGCGATGCTGATGGCGATGGCGACCAATTTCTGGAGGCGCTGCTGGCTGCGGCTGGCGTAGAGCCGGATCGCTGCGGAGCGCTGCTGTTGCGGCGGCGACAGTGGCAGGGCAAAGCAACCTGGTTTTTTATCAATCCGACCGCGCAAGCCATCACCCGGACGATCGACAAAGGCGGCTTTTCCACAGTGGAAGACCTGCTGAGCGGCTGCCTCATCGCGCAGACTCAATGCGATTTCACCCTGCGCGTGGAAGGCACCGACCTGGCTTGCGTCTTGCTTGCCTAGCCGCGGCGGATAACTTTGCGCGAATTGACGATATGGACAGGATGAACGATGAAAATCACCCGAATTGACTGCCATGTATTGTTAGTCCCGGAATTCCACACCGAAGCCTGCTCGTCAGCGCAGGACAACCTGGTCGTGGAGATATACACCGACGAGGGTATCGTTGGCATCGGCGAGACGGATGTGAACCCCTGGATCGCCAAAGCCTGCATCAAGGCGATAGGCACGCATATCATGGGCTTGGGCTTGGAAGAGATGCTGTTGGGCGAAGACCCGCTGCAGCCAGAAGCCATCTGGCAGAAGCTCTACAGCGGCTCCAAGATGAACGGACGGCGCGGCGCATTAATCTGCGCGATGGGCGCGATCGACATGGCGCTCTGGGATATCAAGGGCAAGGCGCTGGGCTTGCCCATCTACAAGCTGCTGGGCGGGGCGGTGAAGGACTCAATCACGCCCTATGCTTCACTGCTGCCCATCGGCAATACGCTCGCTGAATACCGCGAATCGCTGCTCGACAAACTCTTGCAGGCGCGAGAATACGGCTTCAAAGCCGCCAAGCTGGAGATTTGCATCAATGGTCCTTATACCCATAACAGCTTGCAGGAAGATGACGACCATATCGTCGGCATCGTTGCCGAATGCCGCGCGGCGGTTGGCGATGCGATGACGCTGATGGTCGATGTGGCTTACGCCTGGGACGATGCGCGCCGAGCCTTGCGGGTGATTAAGCAGTTGGAGGTGTATGACCTCTTCTTCCTGGAAACGCCTATCAATATCGATGATTTGGATGGCTACGCCTTCATCAACGCGCGTTCGCCGATTCGCATCGCTGCCGGTGAATGGCAGAATACGCATTGGGAATTCATCGACCTGGCGCAGCGCGGCAAGCTGGATGTCTTGCAGCCGGATATCGGGCGCGTCGGCGGCTTCAGCGAAGCGCGCAAGGTGGCGCAACTGGCGGCGGACGCGGGACGCTTGATCGTGCCGCATTGTTGGAAGACCGGCATCGGCATCGCGGCATCCGCGCACCTCGGCTTCGCCACCGCTTGCTGCCCCTATATTGAATACCTGCCGGCGCACCTTTCCGAATCAGTCCTGCGTGATGAGCTGGTGGCGGATGAGCTGAGCATGATCAACGGGGAGATCCCGCTGCCAGAGAAACCCGGCCTCGGCATTGAATTGAATCGAGATGCCTTGCAACGTTACTTGGTCGATTAGCCCATTTTTAATCCCATAATGAGTTGCCAACTCAGGACTTAGCGACCATAATTTGACTATGCGCGGGATTGAATCCTGACGCCCTCGAAGTCGGCAAGATATAAACAGAAGATAAGGAATTCTATGTTCCCCGAAGCTTCCGTCAAGGCAGGCATACCTGACATGCCTCAACCGTCCCTAAACGGCAATTCACTGCACGATCTCGGTTACAAGATCTTCCTCGACCGCTATGCCCAAAAGGACATGACGCGCGCCAGCCTGTCTGTGGGCGATACAGTGATTGTGGTCATCGACTCCAAGACCGGCCAGCGTGAGGTCGGCGCGATAACCGCGCTTGACCTGCCCCTGGTAACGATACAACTGCTGGATGGCGAAGTGGTTGAGCGCGACTTGCAGCATGTGGACAAGCCGATCGAGACTGAGCCAGAAGAGATGATGGGGCGCGTGGCGCGTGGCGTGGCTGCGGCTGAGCAAAGCGCCGCCAAGCGCGCTGAATGGACGGACAAGTTCCGCTGGCTGCTGGACGGGTGGAAGTTCGTGCCCGGCGGACGGATATTGACCGCGGCTGGCACCGACCAGGACCTCACTTATTACAACTGCTACGTCATCCCATCGCCGCAGGATTCGCGCGATGGCATCATGAAGACATTGAGCCAGATGACCGAGATCATGTCGCGCGGCGGCGGCGTGGGCATCAACTTATCGACGCTGCGTCCGCGCCATGCTTATGTCCAGGGCGTCAACGGACGTTCCAGCGGGGCGGTGTCCTGGGGCGCGCTCTACAGCTTCGTCACGGGTTTGATCGAACAAGGCGGCAGCAGGCGCGGCGCTTTGATGCTGATTTTGAATGACTGGCACCCGGACATCTTCAACTTCATCAACAGCAAGCGCGAGGCGGGCAAGATTACCAATGCCAACATCAGCGTCGGCATCAGCGACAGATTGATGGCGGCTGTCAAAGCCGATGCGGATTGGGAGCTGGTCTTCCCTGATACGCGCGACCCGGAGTATGACGACTTGTGGGATGGCGACCTGGCTGCCTGGGTCGATTCTGGGCGCAAGGTCATCCCGCATAAGACGGTCAAAGCGCGGGAATTGTGGGAGGCAATTATCGAAAGCGCCTGGGCCAGCGCTGAACCGGGCGTCTGGTTCAACGAATACAGCAATCGCATGGCAAACAGCAGCTATTTTAACCCGCTCATCGCCACCAACCCCTGTGGCGAGCAGCCGCTGGGCGCTTTTTCGGTCTGCAATCTGGGCGCGGTCAACCTGGCTTGTTTTTATGATGACGCGCGCCACGATGTGGACTGGGACGGGCTGCGTCGGGCGGTCGCTTATGCCACGCGCTTCCTGGACAATGTCATCGATACCACACCGTATTTCTTCGCCGAGAATGAGCGCGTGCAAAAGTCCGAGCGGCGGGTCGGCTTGGGCACCATGGGCATCGCCGAGCTTATGCTGAAGCTGGGTATTCGTTATGGCAACGATGAATCAGTCGCGTTCATTGACAAGGTCTATAAGCTGATTGCCGTTACCGCCTATGAAACCTCCAGCGACCTGGCGCGCGAGAAAGGCGCTTTCCCCGAGTTCGCTGCCGAGCCTTTCCTTGCCAGCGGTTATATGCGGGGGATGCCCAAAGCGCTGCGCAACAAAGTCCAGCGGGATGGCATGCGCAATGTAACCCTGCTGACGCAAGCGCCGACCGGCACCACCGGCACCATGGTCAATACCTCCACCGGCATCGAGCCCTTCTTCAGCTGGGTCTACTTCCGCAAGAGTCGGCTGGGGCTGCACGAAGAGCAGGTGCCCATCGTCAAACAATGGCGCGAAGCTAACCCGGCGGCTGACGAACTGCCGGACTATTTCGTAACCGCGATGGATTTATCGCCAGCCGAGCATGTCAAGGTGCAAGCTGCGTTCCAACGCTGGATCGATAGCGCCATCAGCAAGACCTGCAATGTGCCTAATGACTACAGTGTCGAGCAAGTCAGCGAACTCTATCAATATATGTACGAGCTCGGCTGCAAGGGCGGCACCATCTATCGCGATGGCAGCCGCGACGAGCAAGTGCTGATGCTCAAAGGCGATGAACGCGCCGAAAGCGAAATGGCTGAGTTGAAAAAGACCGCCGCTGCCGAGCCGGCCACCACGCCGCATCGCGTCTATCCGCGCCCGGACAAACTGCGCGGCACGACTGTCGCCACCCTGACGCCCTTTGGCAAAGCCTACATCACCATCAACCGCGATGAAGACAACAACCCCTTCGAAGTCTTCGTGGCGATTGGCAAAGCCGGCAGCGATATCCAGGCGGACGCCGAGAGCCTGGGCCGGATGCTTTCGCTGCTGCTGCGCACCACCGCCCCGCCCAACCGCCGCGAAATGCTCAAGCTGATCATTGAGCAACTGCAAGATATTGGGGGAGCGCGGCCCATCGGCTTTGGATCCAAGCGCGTCTTATCGCTGCCCGATGCCGTGGCGCGCGTATTGCAAAATGAATTTTCCATCGATGAGCCGATGAAGCAGCTAGGCTTGCCCATCGCAACAACGACATGGGTGGAGCAGTCGGCTGACGGCGCAGCGCCCGAATCAGACGCAGCCATATCCGGCGCGGATATGTGCCCGGAGTGCAATATGATCACCCTGGTGCGCGCCGAGGGCTGCCGCAAGTGCTTTTATTGTGGCTACAGCGAGTGCTGAGGCGGAAAGATGAGCGACTACATTTGCATTGGCGTACCTTATTATTTGGGTGAGTCGCTACCCCAGCGGCGGGAAGTCGCGGCATTGCGCGATAGTGGCATCGCGGGCGAGCTGGACGCCGACTGGGTCGACATCGCGCCGGATTTCGCCGCGCACGCAGACCCGGTCGTAGCCGTCAACTGGGCGCTGGCAGAGGCGATCCAATTCGCTGCGCCCAAGACGCCGCTGGTCTTCGCCAACGACTGCACCAGTTGCCTGGGCGTGGTCAAAGGCTTGGAGGCGCTTTCGCCCGCCATCCTCTGGTACGACTCGCACGGCGACTTCAACACGCCAGAAACGACCCCCAGTGGCTTCTTGGGCGGGATGCCCCTGGCGGCGCTGGTCGGGCGCGGCAACCAGCGCCTCATGCGCGGCTTGCAGCTTGCGCCTATCGCCGAGGCGGATATCGTCATCAGCGATGTACGCAACCTCGACCCAGAAGAAGGTGTCATGCTGCGCGAGAGCCAGGTTGCAATATACGAAACGTTGGGGGAGCTGGACGCCGCGCCGCTGCCCGACAAGCCGCTCTACATCCATTTTGATACCGATGTGGTCGATTGCGCCGAGATGCCCGCCATGAGTTACCCCGAGCCCGGCGGACCCACGCTGGACGAGAGCATCGCGTCGCTGCGCAGCGCGCTGGAAAAGAGTCGCGTGGCTGCCGTTTTGTTCAGCTTGTGGAACAGCGCACTGCCCGGCGCGGACGAGGCGCAAGCCGCCACATTGCGGCTGGTGCGCGCATTAAAACCCGCCGCAGCGGATTAAAGGCGACCAATCTGCCGACAACGCCTTGCGAGGCAGCGCAAAATAGCGTATGCTTGGCACAGTCGCTAAACAAGCTGCAAGGGGAGCGCTTATTTGTACAGCGTCAACGAGATTCTATTCCCGCATTATGCCATCCCCGCCTTGCGCAACACGCGCGGTGAGCAATGGGCGCAGCTTGTTGACGAGCTGGATGGCAAGCCCGACGCCAGCGCGGAGGTTCTCGGGCTGATGTCGCTGATGATTGACTTGAACGGTTGCTTGTCCTGCGAGACCGACAGCTTCCGAGCGATGCGCGGCTGCGCGCCTTGCGCCAAGCAGACCCTGCGCAGATGCAAAGACAGCGATGAAGAGTTGCTGCGAGCCTACCAGGAGCGGGTGAAAATGATGCGCGACAATTGCCTGGATGCCAAGCAATGACGCGCTTTTTCCGACTGCCTGTTGACAGCCTGCCGCGCGGTGTGTTAAGCTCGCTATTCGCGGTGGTTGCTGCTGCGTATCAATTACTTGGCGCGTAAAAAAAAATGAAGGGTCGTGCAAAGATAGCAAGTTCAGGCCTGCGAATTAACGGCAATATCCGCGGTGTACGCGAAGTTCGTCTGATTGACCATGCCAACAACAATATCGGCGTTGTGGGCATCAGTTATGCTCAGGAACGCGCGGAAGCCGCTGGCTTGGATCTGGTCGAGGTCGCGCCCAAAGCCCGTCCACCCGTCTGCCGCATCATGGATTATGGCAAGTTCCAATACGAACAGCGCCGCAAGGAGCGCAAATCAAAGAAGAACCAGATCAAAGTCACCGTCAAAGAGATCCAACTGCGCCCTAAGACCGACGAGTATCACTTGCAGTTTGATATCAAGCGCGCCGAGAAATGGCTGCAAGAAGGCAAAAAGGTGAAGTTCCGCGTGCGCTTCCGCGGTCGTGAAATCACGCATCAGTACATCGGGCGTGACCGGCTGGGCAAGATCGAAGCAGCCCTCAAGGACGTCGGCGTGGTGGAGCAGCGCCCCAATATCGAGGGCAGGGACATGCTGATGATCCTCGCGCCAACCAAGGAATACAGACAAAGTTCGGAGAAGCAATAGTGCCACGCAAGCAAAAGAGCGGAAAGTACAAGCTGAAGACGCACAAAGCCACCGCCAAGCGCTTCAAAATGACCGGCACCGGCAAGATCGTGCGTACCAAAGGTGGCAAGAGCCATCGTCGCCGCATGTCGGCCAAGCGCGTGCGCCGTCAATGGGACAAGACCATGCCAGTCGGTGAAAAAGCCATGCAGCGCCGCATCCGCCGCCTCGCCCCGTATCTGGGCAAATACAAAGCCAACCCGCCCGCCTAAATCCAAGCGCCATACACGGAGAATTCGCCATGGCCAGAACACGCACCGGCTTCGTCAGACGCCGCCGGCATAAAAAAATCCTCAAGATGACCAAAGGGCAATGGGGCACGCGCAGCAAGAACTTCAAGCGCGCCAATGAAGCTATGATGCGCAGCTTGTGGTACGCCTACCGCGACCGCCGCCAGCGCCGCCGCCAACTCCGCCGCCTGTGGATCCAACGCATCAACGCCGCCGCGCGCTTGAACGGCATGAAATACAGCCAGCTTGTTTATGGCTTGAAGCGCGCCGGTATCGAGCTGGACCGCAAGAGCCTCGCCCACCTCGCTGTGCACGATGCCAGCACCTTCAGCCAAATCGCTGATACGGCTCGCCAGCATATCTAGGCGCGGCAAGCGCAAGCCAGGAAAAATCCACAAAGGGTCGTCGTGATGACCCTTTTTCTATTTGTGGTGGCGCGCCATGGACACGATTAGCAGCCCACAAAACAAGCGCGTCCGCTATGTGAAGGCGCTGGCAAAGCGAGCGCGCTTGCGGCGGGGTGAAGGCAAAATAATCCTGGAAGGCGACCGTCTTATCAGCGATGCGCTGGCTCGCGGTGGCGCTGCCGAGCTGGTTTTGTATTCCCCGCAACGAGCCGATTATGGCATCATCGCCCAACTGCAAAGGCAGGCTTGCGACTTGCTGCCAGTCACGGAATCGCTCTTGCGCCAGGCCAGCGATACCCAGCAGCCACCGGGCATCCTGGCGGTTTTTCACATCCCCAAGCCGACTATAGCCCAGCCTTGCCGACGCGTGTTGATCCTGGACGCCATCAGCGAGCCGGGCAACCTGGGCACGATCCTGCGTAGCGCTTCCGCCGCGGGCGTCGAACTGGCGATCCTGGCACCGGGCTGCTGTGATGTCTACAGCGGCAAGGCGCTGCGCGCGGGCATGGGCGCGCATTTTCGCCTGCCCATCGTGGAAGCAAGCTGGCGTGAAATCGCTGGCTTCTGCCGCGAGCTGGCGATATTTGCGGCGAGCGCGACTGTCGATTGTGCCTATACAAGCGTCGACTGGACGAGCGACTGGGCGCTGATCTTGGGCAATGAAGCGCGCGGACTGAGCCAGGCGGCGCGTAAATTGCCCGCTCGTGAGGTCAGCATCCCCATGGCGCAAGCCAGCGAGTCACTGAATGTCGCCAGCGCGGCGGCTGTCATCTTGTTTGAGGCGCAGCGGCAAAGACGGCACAGCGACTCTACACTTACGGGCGCGCTTGCTGTAGACTAGCCGTGATTAGACCGCAAGCAGAACTGGGTGAAACATGGCAAAAGAATATGATGTCGTCGTGTTGGGCGCGGGACCAGGCGGGTATATCGCAGCCATCCGCGCCAGTCAGCTGGGGTTGGCGACCGCCATCGTCGAGAAGAAGTATTGGGGCGGCGTCTGCCTGAATGTCGGCTGCATCCCTTCCAAGGCGCTGCTGCGCAATGCCGAGCTGGCGCAGATTCTCACCCGCGAAGCCGACCAATTTGGCATCAGCGGCGACTTCACGCTGGACTACGGCAAAGCCTTCAAGCGCAGCCGGCGCGTCTCCAACGGGCTGACCAAAGGCGTGCAGTTCCTCATGCGCAAGAACAAAATCGCGGCTTACGAGGGCTGGGCGACCATCCTGGATGAACACAGCCTGCAAGTCGAGAAGAACGACGGCAGCAACGAGGCGCTTCAATTCAAGCACCTCATCATCGCGACCGGGGCGACCACGCGGCTGCTGCCGGGCACGGCGCTGAGTGAAAATGTGGTTACCTATGAAGAGCAGATCATGGAAGATGCGCTGCCCGCCAGCATCATCATCGCCGGCGCGGGCGCAATCGGCGTCGAATTTGCCTATATCATGGCGAATTATGGCGTGGATGTGACCTTGGTCGAATACATGAGGCGCATCCTGCCGTTGGAAGACCCGGAAGTCAGCGCCGAACTGACGAAGGCATTTAAGAAACTGGGCATCCAGATGCTTGTCAACACCAGCGTCGAGGCAATTGACGACACAGTGGGCGCAGTCGCGGTAACCGTCACGACGCCCGATGGCGAGCAAAGAACTCTGCATGCCGAACGCGCGTTGCAGGCGATTGGCTTTGCGCCGCGCGTAGCCGGCTTTGGGCTGGAAAACCTGGGTGTCGCGCTCAACGAAGCCGGCGGCATCGCGATTAATGAGCGCATGCAGACCAACCTGCCGCATATCTACGCCGTCGGTGATGTAACAGCCAAGCTGATGCTGGCGCATGTGGCGGAAGTCATGGGCGTCGCCGCTGCCGAGCATATCGCTGGCGAAGATAGCGCGACGCTGGACTTCGACATGATGCCGCGCGCGACCTATTGCCAGCCGCAAGTCGCCAGCTTTGGTTATACTGAGCAGCAAGCCAAAGAGCGCGGCTACCAAATCAATGTGGCGAAGTTCCCCTTCCAGGCGAATGGCAAGGCGCGCGGGCTGGGTGATGCCAGCGGTTTTGTCAAGCTCATCAGCGATGCCAAATATGGCGAGATTTTGGGCGCGCACATGATCGGACACGATGTAACCGAGCTGCTGCCCGAGCTCACCCTGGCGCGCTCGGCTGAGCTGACGCCGCAGGAAATCGCCCGCAATGTGCACGCGCACCCCACCTTGAGCGAGGCGCTGAAAGAGGCGGCGCACGGATTGGAGGGCAGCTTCCTCAACGCCTAGGGCAGCCAGCAATCCACAATCAGGCTGGTGTAGCGCAGGACTCCATCGCGGTTGCGGGCGTCGTGGGCGGCTGAGCGGCTGACGAAGCCTGCCGCCGCGCCCCAAGGCTGGCTGTGGAACGTGCCTTGGGCATCAAAGTATTCCAGCAGGGCAAATTCATACCCTTGCCCGGCGATTAGCTGGCTGATGATTTCCTGCGTGTAGAGGATTTTGTGGTCTTCCGCGCCAGCTCCAACCCCGCCGGGTCGCACATTTTCGATATATTCGGGCGAGGGATGATTGCCATCCGGCACGGCGATGCGAATGCGCCCGGCAACAGCCAGATAGGCGCGCGCGCTATGCAAAAAGTCACTGAACTGCGCGGCAGTCAGGTGCTCAAAGACATGTTCAGCCAATATATGGTTGATGCTTGCCGGCGGGAATAGTCGCCGCCAATGTTGCTCGCTCCTTATGTCAAAGGCGGGGATGTCGGTGGCGATCCAGCCCGGGAAGCGCGTCTGTCCGGCACCTATGGTGATCTTGACGGGCTGCCTCTGTCCCAGCGCAGTCAAGACTTCCGCGTGGATGCGGCGCTGTTCGGCGCGATAGTTCTTCCACAAACGAAAGGCTCGCAGCGGTTTTGCATACACTGGGCGCAGCAGATCTTTGCGTGGCACGGGCGCTAGCCTTCGATTGTGAAATGCAGAATGGGCAAGATCATCCCCCGCTCGCCGCTAGTCAAATCTGTGCCAGCCGCCTTTGCTTTGCTTTCGCGGTCGTAGACGATGACCACCGCCTGATAGTCCGCGGGTGGCAGATGATCGATCGGCAGTTCAGCGGCATACCATGTCAGGATATTGTCATACAAATGGCGGTCAGTCTGGGCGACATTGCGTCGGTCAGCCGTCAAAACTTGCAGCGAGACATTGTATTGCTGGAGCTGCGCTTGGCTCGCTACTTCCCAGCCGCTGACCAAGCGCACGGTCTGCGCCGCTTGGTCAACTTCGCCGAAGTAGTCGACGATGCGGATGCCGTTGTCATACTGAATCGGCTGATAGGCGCGCTGGCAGCTCAGCCGCTTGTCCACATAACGTTGCACAAACAAATCTGGCTCGTTGAGCACGGTGGCGCACGGTTGATATGCGCGGATGATGCCGTCCACCGTCGGCTCCAGGCTGGCGGGCGGCGCTTGCGGGTCCTGCATCAGTAGCAGATAGGGATTGTTCGCCAACCGTCCAGCCAACTGCGCCTCCAGTTGCTCGGCAGTCCAGGCGCTGGGGATCAACGTGCCATCCACCCCCAGCAGGGTCTCAAAATAATAATCCGCTGTGCTCTTGCCTTGCTTGCCGGCGCGGTTGACAAAATTGGCATCGGTGAAGCCGACTACATAGTCCTGCGCTTGCGTATGGCCACGCAGCGCCCGCACAATCGACTCCAGCGGCGGATACCGGCGCACCGCGACAACCGTGCCCTGATGCGCCAGGTAGTCGTCGGCGTTTCGGAAGCCGAATCCAACTGTGGCATAGACCACCAGACATAGTGGCACCAGCCAGCGCCATCGTATGCCAGCCAAGCCGCCGCCCAAGGCCAACACAAACATGCCCCAGGTCAAGAAAAAATAGCGCGAACGCCGCAGCGGGATCAAACCTACCATTTCATTGGCGACTAGCAGGATTAGCAAGCTCGCGCCAGCCAGGCAGGCGAATGGCAGCAGCTTTTTTTCGCCCGCGCGCAGGGCTATCAGCAGGCAGGCGAAAGGGATTAGCAAGAGCAAAGGCTGCCCATTGCCCAGCAGGCGCAGGAAAACGGGCAAGGCCTGCGGCAAAGGCATGGCATCGGCGGCGGTATCAAACTTGACGGTCGCCCCGTACAGGGTGACCGGCAGCCACGGCAAATAAATCAAAGCGGCAGCCAGCATAGCCAGCCCGACCCGCCAGAATAGCTTCGGACGGCGGATATACTGCAAATGCCACAAGCCTAGCGCCAGCAAGAAAAAGATCGAAAATGGCTGGGCGTACAAGCTCAAAGCCGCGCAGGCAATCAAGCCTGCCCAGCGCAGCCGCCGCGCCTCAGCATCCCCCCGCGTGATGCTGAGGTAATGCCAGGCAAGCGCCGCCAGCAGCATGAATTGCAAACTGTACATGCGGATTTCATGCAGATAATCCAGCCAGAAGACGTTCAACGCCAGCAGGAAACAAGCGGTAACGCCAGCCCGCGCATCGAGAAAATCCGCGCCCAGTCGATACACCCAAGCCAAAGCCAGCAAGCCAAAGAAGAGCGGCAGCGCGCGCAGCGCAAGCTGATGCCAGCCGACCAGCGCCCCCCACAGCGCCAGCACCTCAAAGAAGAGCGGACCGTGTTTGGGGCTGTGCGTCCTCACCGAGTCGGCGATCTCCAAGGGAGAAAAAGGCCCCGTCAAACCGCCGGCATGGCTGATCGAAGTCAGTTCGTCAAACCAGATCAGATCGCCGTTCAAGCCCGGCGCAGCCAAGAGCAGCGTCAGCAGCAGCAGCGGCAACATGGGCAGCCAACGCGCGGACATATCTAGCTAGCCTTCGATTCGGAATGCGTAGATGGGGAGCGTATCGGCGGTCTGCCCGCTTGCCACATCTATGCCCGCGGCTTTTTTCATGCTGTCGCGCTCGTAGACGATGACAACAACGCGATACTCGCCGGCTGCCAGGCTCGCGGTGGATAACTCCGCGTCATGCCACTTGAGCAATTCGGCATCAATGTGGCGGTCTTGCTGCGCCACATTGCGCCCGTCAGCATCGATAATCTGCAAGGATACATTGTATACCGTCAGCAGATCCTCGCTGGGCGCTTCCCAGCCGGTCACGATGCGCAGCCGGTCATTCGCAACATCGCGCTGGACGAAGCGATCCACAAGGCGGATGCCGCTCTCATAGCCGGTTTCTCGGCGGGCATGGTCGCAGTCGAGGGCGCGGTCGATATACCTTTGAGCGAAGAGCCAGTCGCTATCGACCAGGACTTTGCAGGCGCGATAGTCGACTTCAAGAGCCGCGCGCGTCTCGTCCAGGTTTTCGGGCGGATTGTAAGGCTCATAAACCAGCAGCGGGAAAGGGTGGCTGGCGAGTTTCTCCTCCAGCGCGGATTGCAGCCGCTCGCCGTTCAGCCGCTCGGAGATGAATACGCCGTCGATGCCCAACTGCGCCCGGGTATAATAATCGGCCGGGCTGACGCCGTGCTTGCGGTCGCTGTTGAAATACTCCGCGCCTGTGAAGCCGAGCATGAAATCCTCTTCCTGCGCCTGGCTTCGCAAACCTGTAACGGCATGCTGCAAGTTGGGATAGCGGCTGGCGTAGACCATCCCGCCCACATAGCCGCTGAAGTCGTCCGAGCGCTGGAATCTCCCGCCAAGCGCGCTCCATAGCAGCAGGCAGGCGACAACGAATAGGGAGCGACTATTTTTGCGGAGATGATAACCTAGCCCCCTACCCCAAACCCCTCCCCCAAAATGAGGGAGGGGCTTATTTGCTGCGAATGCGCTGATGGCATAGGCGAAGAGAGCCAGAAACGGCAGCCACAAGATCAGCAAATAGCGCGAGCGATACAAGCCAATCAGCCGGAATTGCTGATTGAAAACCAGCAGAAGCCCCAGCATCAGCCCAGCGAAGGCAAGCCAGCGCAGGGCAGCCCGACAGCGCAGATGCCATAAGCGCCACAAAAGCAGCAGACACAGCAGCAAGCATATCCAAACCGAGCCATTGCCGAGCAAGGTCGCCAAGGTCGCCAGTAGCTCGGGCGCGGCAAAGGCGGCAGAGACTGTCGATGGCTTGCTTGTCTCTTCCAAAAAGCCGGCATAGACCACCGGCACATAAGGCAAGAACAACAGCCCCGCCGCCAGCCAGCCAGCGACAATGCGCCAGCCGCGATTGGGGCGCAGCCCAAACAGCAGATGGTACAAGCCCAGCGCCGCCAGCATAATCGCCGAAAACATATGCGTGTAGAGCAGGGCAGCCGCCGTCAGCACAAAGCCCAGCGCTGTGCCGCCTCCGCGCGCGCGTCCATAGGCGAGCCGCCAATAACAGGTTGCGTGCAAGGCAGTCAGCATCAGCATCAGGGTGTACATACGGATTTCGTGGAAAGCCACCAGCAGGAAAACCGATGTCGCCGCCAGGCAAGCGCCAGTCAAGCCAGCGCCAGGACCGAAGAGATCGGCGCACAGGCGATACAAACCCGCGATGAACAAGCTGCCCGCGAAGAGCGAAATCACGCGCAAGGAGACTTGCGACCAGCCAGCCACAGATGCCCAGCCCGCGCTGATGAAATAATAGAGGGGCGTGTGCTGGGGACTGTATTGCGCCAGGGAATCGATAATCTGCGCCAGGCTGTAAGGTGGTTCAAACGCGCCGATATTCGCCAATGAATACAACTCGTCCGTCCAGATGGCATCGGCGTTCAACTGCGCCGCGCCACTCCCAAAGCCGACCAGCAGAATCAAGACCAGCGCCGCCAAGACAAGGGGTTTATTCGCTTTCACGCCAGCCGCCCCGCCGCGACCAGCCGGCGGTACTCTGGCTCCAGCAAGCTGAACAGCCACAAATTGTGATGCCCGCCCCGCCAGAGCACACGCTCGCGCAGGATGCCTTCCGGCGAGAACCCCAGCTTTTGCAGCAGCGCCGCCGACGCCGCGTTGCCCTCGGTGACATCCGCTGCCAGGCGATGCAGTGAAAGCTGCTCAAAACAGAAGCGCAAGACCGCCGCAACCGCCTCGCTCATCAGCCCGCGCCGCCAATATGCCGAGTGCAGCTCGTAGCCGATTTCCGCGACCTTGTGTCTCTGTTCATATAAGTGAAAGCCACAAGTGCCGACCAGCCGGTCACCTGGCTTGACTGTCAGCGCCCAGCGGATGCCCGTCTTGGCAGCGAAAATCTCATCCGCCCAATCGACGAAGCTCGCTACAGTTGCCAACCGTGGCGAGCTTTCAAAGTCGGTCAGCCAGTCACTCGCGCCCGGGCTCTGGAATACCGCCAGCCAGTCATCACAATCTGCCCTGCTGATGCGCCGCAGCCGCAAGCGCGCCGTTTCCAGGTTGGGGATTTCGCTGAAGTCGAAGGCTGCCAATTGCGCCGCCTTCATAGCTCCGCAGCCAGGATCTCGGCGATATCGAGCACGCGCGGGCCGCCATCCAACTCCTTGCGCGCATCTTCAAACATGCGCATGCAAAATGGACAGCCGACGGCCAGGGTATCCGCGCCGGTCTCGGCAGCTTCTTGATAGCGCGCCAGGCTGACTTTCCCCTCGCCAGGTTCTTCTTCTTTCCAAAATTGCGCGCCGCCAGCGCCACAGCAGAAGGAGTTCTTGCGGTTGCGGGGCATCTCGATAAGCGGGATGGACTGGGCGCTCAATACATCGCGGGGCGCATCCAGCACATCGTTATGACGGCCCAGATAGCAGGGGTCATGGAAGGTTACATTGCTCCAGTTGGCGGGCTTGGCGCTCGCCGGCAGCTTGCCCGCGTCTATCAGCTCGGCGATCAATTCGCTGTGATGCACGATTGCATAATCGCCACCAAAAGCCGGGTATTCCGCCCCGATATTGTGCAGGCAATGCGGGCAAGTTACCACGATGCGCCGGGGCGCGATTTCGTTCAGCGTTTCGATATTCGCCGCCGCCATTTCGCTATAAAGATATTCGTTGCCGGCGCGCCGCGCGACATCGCCAGTGCACCGTTCGCTGTCGCCGAGGATGGCGAAGTCGACATTGGCGGCATGCAGCAGCTTGACCAAGGCGCAAGCCGTCGATTGGGCGCGGGGATCGTAACTCACGGCGCAGCCTGTCCAATACAGCAATTCGCAATCGGGCTTTTCGGCGATTGTCGGCACAGGAAAGTCCAGCCCCGCTGTCCAGCCAGCGCGCGACTCGGCAATCTGCCAGGGGTTGCCTTGCCGCTCCATGCCATTAAACGCGCCAGCCAGCTCGGTGGGAAATTCACCACCCATCAGCACGGAATCGCGGCGGATATCCAGGATATCGAACATAGGCTCGTTGCCGACCGGGCAGATATCGATGCAAGCCCCGCAAGCCGTGCAAGCCCAAAGCGCTGATTCACTGAGCAGCCCCCCCGCCAGGTTCTGTTCGGTCGCCCCGCCCCCCGCCAGCGCGTCCCAGTTGTCTTTCATAAAAAATCGCTTGTTGACTTCCAGCGCGGCTGGCGAAAGTTCCTTGCCAGTAACATAAGCCGGGCAGACATCCTGGCAGCGGTTGCACATGATACACGCGAACCCGTCGATAAGCTGAGTCATCGATAAATCTTCCAGACGTCCCACGCCGAATTGCTCGATGGTCTCGTCCGCGAAGTCCAGCGCCGGCAATGCGCCCAGCGAGCGCCGCTGTGGGCGCGTCAGGAAGTTCAACGGTGCCATGAACAAATGGGCGTGCTTGCTCTGCGGGAAGTAAGGCAAAAATACCAGCACGCCGCCCAGCGCCAGCCACCAGCAAGCATGCCGCGCGAATTGCAGGGCATCGGCATTCAAGCCGCCCCAAAGCCCTGCGACTGCCGATGCAAATGGCATATAGGCATCCGCCCCGTGCTGCGCCACCGCTACTGACTCGCCCAGGAAGCGCGCGCCGACATGCAGCAAGATGAAGACAGCCACAACCAGCGAATCGCGGTTGATCGCGCCGCTGGCTGCCTGGGGGTGCAGCCGGACATTGTCATGGAAGCGCAGGTCCTGGCGGTTGGGCAGCAGGAAGCGGCGCAGCAGAAAATACACGACGCCGGCCAACACCACCACGCTCAGCACATCAGCCAGCAAGTTATAGGCATCGGCAAAGCCGCCCAATTGCGCCAGCAGCCCATCAAAATCGGGCAAGAAGCCATGCAGCAGGTCGAGGATATTGGTGAGGAAGTAAAAAGTGAAGCCCAGCACGACGCCCAGATGAATGGCGCTGGTCAAGGGGCGGGTCTTCAGGGTAGTGCGCTGCGTGAGGTAAATAGCGAGAGCTTGCAGCGCCCGCGGGATGATGCGCTCCCGGTGCAGCTTGCCTGTGCCGCGCTGGATTATCGCCCACATGTCGCGGAAGCCAGCCGCCGCCGCGCCAATGGACAGCAGAGCCAGCAAAATGAAGAGCATTTTCTCGACTTCGGTCAGCATGGCAACCAGCGCTTTCGTGGAATTATATGCCTTGTATAGATTTAACCACAAAGACACAAAGGGCACAAAGGGCGCAAAAGGGTTTTGTGTTGAAATAAGCTGCTGTGTATGTCCTGACTAGGGGGTTGGCAATTAGGGATTTCCTTGCGAATCAACTTGCCGCATTTTCTCTCTGCAATAGAATGCACAAAGGTCAGTCTGTGCCACCGGCGGTCGTATGGATAAGGATGGCTACTCTATGTGCCAGGTACGCGTTGTTTTTGCTCGCAGCTTAGTTTTGTTGATCCTGGTCGCGGCATTGTCCGGCGCGCCAGCCCTCGCGGCGTCTATCGCTGTGGACGAAGATTGCACGCTCAGCGCCGCCATCGAGTCTGCTAACCTCGATCTGGCGCAAGGCAGGTGCATCGCCGGCGATGGCCCTGACACCATCACCATGACCGGTGACATCACCATGACCGGTGAAGCGCTGCCCACCATCACCACCGACCTCACCATTGATGGCGCTGGACACACGATCTCGGCGGAGCGATTGAGCGCCATCTTTTCTATTGAAGCCGCCAATGTAACCTTCCGCAACCTGACCATCAGCAATGGTTTGACTGGCACGCGCGGCGGGGCAATTTTTATTGACCACGGCAGCCTCACGCTTGAGCGCAGCAGCGTGGAAAACAGCCAGGCGCTGGACTCGGGCGGCGGCATCTACGCCATTGATGCCAGCCTTACGCTCATCAACAGCGTCGTCAACAACAATATCGCCGGTCGTGGCGGTGGCGCTGGCATCTACATCGCGGGCGAGAGGGGCAATACGCATAAGCTGACGATCACCCAAAGCGTATTTAACGGCAACGCCGCATCGCAAGACGGCGGGGCGATCCACGCGGCGGGCGGCACAGTCGAAATCAAGAAGAGCGGCTTCCAGAACAACTCCGCGGACGAAGGCGGCGTCATCGAAATCTGGAATGGCGCACTGGTGATGCACAATACGACGCTCAACAGCAACAGCGCGCGGGAAGGCGGCGCAATCAACGCTGGCGCAGACCTGGTCTCAACTGGCTCGGTGGTGCTGGTGCACAATACCTTCACGAGCAATACCGCCACCGAGCGCGGCGGCTCAATCGCCATGACCGGCATCAACGCCACGCTGGAAATCGGCAACACCTGGATGTCAGGACAACTGGTCGATGGCGTCCTGCACTGCGATTCTGGCATCAGCCCCTATAGCATCCTGGAAAACTCAGCCAATTATATTCAGGACGAATCCTGCCCGGATTTAACTAATCCCGATGCACAGTCGCAATCGATCTCATTTGACGCGGAACCCATCTCGGCGCAGGCGGTCAGCGACGATGCTGAGTTCAACGCCCAGACAGCCGAAGAGGATCTGGCACAGCTGAAGCTGAGCTCGCTGCTGGAGATTGAAGGCGTTATCTATCACGAGCTGCTAGAGGGCAATCCGGCCATTGACGCCGCGGACAATGACCTCTGCCGTGAGTTGGACGACCCGGATGATGATGTGGTCGATACGCGCCGTCCCCAAGGCGAGGCTTGTGATATCGGCGCTTGGGAATTCCCGGTGGCAGGTTCCGACCCAGACCCAGACCCAGACCCGGATCCGGACCCATTCTCTTATAAACAAATCCGAGCCCACGA
>VXNO01000090.1 GCA_009840575.1 Chloroflexota bacterium
GGGCGGACTGGGGCAGGTGATGGAACTGGAGATCATCACCGGCGCGTCAGCCACGCACAGTTGCATGTACGACCGCACCAAGCGGCCGGCGCTGGGCTTGCTGGGCGGGCAACCAGGAGCGCCCGGCCGAGTCAGCTTGTCGGATGGCAGCCAGCCGCACCCCAAGAGTCACTACCGCTTGCAACCGGGGCAACGGGTAATCCTGGAGCTGCCGGGTGGCGGCGGTTTTGGCGATCCCTCCCAGCGCGATCCTCAACGTGTGCGCGACGATGTGCTGGCGGGTTATGTATCCCACGAGGCAGCCGCGCGCGATTATGGACTGGTCGTCTAATACACTATATTCACACCACAGAGGCTAAACCCCCACCCCCAAAATGAGGGAGGGGGTTCACTACTTGCAAATTCGCTAGAAAACTCCCCTTCCTTCGTTCTGGGGGCAAAGGGCTGGGGGCTCTCGCTAGCCCCGCGCGGCTTCCAGCAGGGACAGGGCTTTGCGGGCGATGGCTTCGGTCGGGTTGGCGCTGGTGCCTGGCGCGCGCTCAACGAGGACTTCGAGGAAGAACTCGTCCACGGCGAATAGCGCGACCGACCCATAGAGACCGCGACCCAGCACATGCGGCTGCGGGAAATCTTCGATGGAGTTCTCTTCTTCGATGCCCTCGCGGATGTCTTTCATGCGCAGATAATGTGTCATCGCCGCTTCCGCCGAGGCGTATTGCGCGAAGGTCATCTGGAAGTTGTTGGCCATCTGGTCGATATAGGCGACGCGGAAACCCTCTCCGTCGCGGATATTGCGCGGTGTGCCTATCCCGTTATCAAATCGTGAATAGTCGCGCCGCCACTGCGTATTGGTGATGATTTCGTCTGGCAAGATGTCTCGCAATTCCTGCAAGACATCTCTTCAGCCGTCTTCTTCTGCTTGTCCGCTGGCGCTGCCTTCAAACTCGCTGCGGTTGCGCTCAAAGAATTTGAGCGTCTCGGTGGAAAGCGGCACCATGGGGCTGGTCGAAGTGGTGAATATCTCGACAAAGACCTCGATGAAGTAGTTGTCGATTTGGAATAGTCCGAATGAACCGTACAAGCCCGAGCCGATGAGGTTGGGCTTCGGGAATGAATCCTCTTCCTCCAGGTTTACCAGCGACGAGCGCAGCTCCTGCTTGCGCTCAAACTCGGCGATTGCGCCGGTTTCGTCCGGAAAAACGGCGAAGTTCAGGCTCATGCGGCTGCCTTGCTGGGTGTAATAATAGTTCTCCCTGCCGACGGCGGGCCTGCGGATGCCACGGATATTCTTGACTCCCTCGTTGCCGACTTCCAGGTTGCGCTTCCATTCTTCTTCGCCTGCCGGCAGCGGATTGGGCAACAAGGCAATCAGCCGTTCCATGATTTCGAGGTTGACATCGTAGGGATCAACAAAGTCGGCTGGCGGCGGCGTGGGCGATGGCGTGGCGGTGGGCTCAGGCGTTGGCGTGGGCGATGGCGTGATGTCCAGGGTGTCTTCGGGGCGACAGGCAGTCAAGACCAGCATGGCGACCAATGCCAAAAGGAAGAGACGGCTGCGCTGCAAAGGCTTTGCTGTCATGATTCTTCTCCAACCGCTTCGTCGTACAGGCGCAGGCGCTCAGGTATCTGTCCGGTGACGATCATATCGGCGACTTCGGTTTCGGTTACTTCGCTCTTGTAAAAGTCGCCCAGCTTGTGCCCGCGCTCAATGATGGTGAAGCGGTCCGCCACTTCATACACATGGCGGATATTGTGCGTGATGAAAATGACGCTCATGCCTTTTTCTTTGGCGGCGATGGTGTAATCGAGCACCTTCTGCGTCTCGCCGACCGAAAGCGCCGAGGTAGGCTCGTCCAGGATGAGCAGCTTCTTGCCGAAATACACCGCGCGGCCGATGGCGATGGATTGCCGCTCGCCGCCCGACATCGTGCCGACGGTCTCTTCTGAATTGCGAATGTGGATGCCGACATCCGCCAAAGCGCCAATCGATTCGCTGGCCATCTTTTGCTTGTCGAGGAACTTAAAAGGACCGACCGAGTACGTCGGCTCTTGCCCGAGCCAGAAATTGCGCGCGATGCTCATCAGCGGGACGAGCGCCAAATCCTGATGGACTGTCTCGATGCCCAGTTCGCGCGCGTCGTGCGGTGACTCGATATCGACCGCTTCGCCATCGAAGTAGATTTGCCCGCGTGTCAAGCTATGAAAACCAGTCAGCACTTTGATGAGGGTGGATTTGCCCGCGCCGTTATCGCCGAGCAAGCCAACAATTTCCTGGCGGTCGACATGAAAATCGACGCCGCGCAAGACTTGTACGCTGCCAAAGTATTTGTGGATATCGATCATATCCACCAGAGCGTTGTCGTTCTGCTGCTTGTATTCCATGGGCTTGGCTCCCTAATTTCGCTGCGCGCCGCGGACAAGCGTGTTCAATACGACCGCCGCGATGATGATTGCGCCGATCGTGCCGGCGAAGAGGCGAGATTCGATGCCGACCAGCACCAGACCAGTCTGCAGCATGCCAAAGATTAGCGCGCCCAGCAGTGAACCTACCACAGAGCCATAGCCACCGGTCAGTAGCGCGCCGCCAATTACCGTCATGGCGATGACTTCCAGCTCCCAGCCTTCGCCTTTAAGCGGGTCGACGCCGGGGTTTCGCGCTGTCTCGTAGATGGCGGCAATGCCGGTTAATATAGCGACGATGGCAAAGTTCTGCAGTTTGACGCGGTCGACATTGACGCCTTGCGCCCGCGCCGCGCCTTCGTTGCCGCCAGTGGCGAAGATGCTGTTGCCAAAGGATGTGTTGGTCAGGATGACATGGAAGATGGCCACGAAGATGAACCACCAGACGATAGCCAGGCGTACATTGGCGTTGCGCGGTATCGACATGTGGAAGAAATCGCCTTCTGAGCCGATGGACTGCACGCGCCCGTTGAACAGGCCAAAATAACCAATCTCGACAATCTGCCCGCCACCGGCGCTGCTGTGGTAGCTGAATACCGCCACCAGCCAGACGACAGCGATGATAATCACCAACAGCGTCAGCAAAAATATGCCCGTGCGCACAATCGCGGTGGTCGTGCCGAAGTCGCCATTGTTTTCGCGGATGGACCAAGCCCGCGCCGCCTGCCGATACCAGACTGGCAGGACGCGATAGGCAGTGAAGCCGACGATGCCTAAGCCAATCACCACCAGCGCCATGAAGACCAGGTTGCTCACGCCGATGACGGGCAGCGCATCGTGATGATCGCTGTAGCGCAAGATGCGCCCGCCGGCGATAGCAACCAGCGTGATTGCGCGGAAAGCCAGCATCGTGCCTAGCGTCACAATGAAGGAGGGTATTCGCGTGGTGATTAGCAGCACGCCATTGATCGCCCCCAGGATGAAAGCGACGAAGATGGCTAGCAGCGCCGCGGGTATCGGCTCCATCACCCCGAAGACGGGCGCGCCATGCGTCATAAAGTTCATGAAGGACAGCGCGGTTACGCCCAATATCGAGCCGACCGACAAGTCAAACTCGCCGGATATCATCAAGTAGGTAACGCCGATGGCGATGATGCCTTTGGTCGCTACATTGCTGAGGAAGGACGCCACCGAACTCGGCTCCAGGAAGAGATCGGTCGCCATGGTGAAGCTCATGAAGATAGCGATGAAGCCGATGATGGCACCAGCGCTGGGCGACTTTGCCAGCTCGGAGCGGATGTATTTGCCGGGCGTCAAGGCGATGGCGCGGCGCAGCTCGTCCGATTCTTCTTCTACCTGGCGCACGAAGCGATAGCCCAGCAAGCCCGGCAAGAAGAACAGCAAACCCGCCAGCAAACGGTGGTTGTCGGCTGCGCGGATGGTGGTCATGCCCGGATACAGCGGCACGACGAATGCGCCAGCTATCAAAATACAAATGACGCCCACCGCCATTACAACCAGGATAGCCATAATCAAACGGCGCGGCGGCGAGACAATCATGCTGATGCCATCGATGCGGCGCAGGACATCCAGCGGCGGGATGATGAAGACCATCAAGGTCAGCAGGGAAAGCAGCGCGATAAGAAACAGGCTGATGCCGATGAGCGTTTCGCCAACCGACAAAGCCAGCGGCGCTAAATCGCTCACCCCGGGGTCGTTGTTGATGATGGCGCGCAGGTCGATATCTTGCCCCAGCAAGAGCGCGAACTTCAAACCGACCGGAATGATGACGCTGAGCAGGATGGCAGCGCCGATCATAATGGTGATGAAGAGCATCCACTGCGACCAGCGCAGGCTGGACTTTTCGCGCTGCAGCAGGCCAATGCCCGTGCGCGCGCAGCACAAGGCATAAATCAAACTGGCGATTACGACGATTGTCTCGACGATGTTGATGTCGCTGCGCAGGGTATTCGCCCGTTCGCCCAAAGGCATCCAGCCGAAAGCGACCAGATAGGCGATAACCACCCCCAAAACAGCGAAGCCGAGAGTCAGAAAGGTTACGAAAGTGCCGATGTTGGAGGCGTCTCGTTTGTTTTCCAGATAGGCTTGCATCATAGGCTTTTTCTCGAATGCAACTAATTTACCTTGGGCAGCTCAAAGTCAAGCGTGGAGCTTCAATTGTTAAGCGGACGAAAACCAAGAGAAACAGGCGGGGCGGGGAGAATAAACTCCCCACCCATTGGTATTGCTGAATTGCAGCCTAACGATAGCCTTGCGCGGTCAGCTCGATGATAGCATCAACATTGCTGCCGTCGATGACGCCAGGACCGGTCAGAATATCGCCGCCGGGAGCCATCTTGAATTGGCTATTGAGGTACAGCCACATGATGGTCTCAAAGCCCTGCAGGTAGGGCTGCTGGTCGATCGCCTGGATCAGGTAGCCGCTCTGGATCATCTCATAAATCTCGGCGCTGGTGTCGTGCGTGGTGGCGAAGAGCTCGCCAGCCATGACGCCGGCTTCCTGGATGTAGAGGTTCAAGGAGCTGGCTGGGTTGGGTCCCAAGCTGAAGACAGCGTTGGTATCCGGGTTAGCGGAGAAGTAGTCGGCGAAGGTACCGGCAGAAGCGGTAACATCGTTGTTGATGGTCAGCTGATCCAGCGGGATGCCGGCTTCTTCAAAGACCGAGCGGACGCCGGCGCAGCGGGCTTCCAAGCCACTGTGGCCAACTTCCTGGATGGGGCAGACGCCAGCGTTGATCTCGACGCCAGCCGCGTCAGCCGCGTCCAAAACAGCTTCGGCGTTGGAGCGGCCGCCCAGGAACTCGTTCGCGCCAATGTAGAACAGGGTCGGCAGCGCGTCCATGGTGCCCGCGTTGGGATCGGCGGTATTCAATACGATGACCGGGATGCCCGCTTCAGCAGCGCGGTTCACGCCGTCGCGGATAACCTCGGGGTTGGGCACAGTCGTGCCGATACCGTCGTTGTTGCGCGCCAAGGCATCGTCCCAGTAGCCCGCCATGTCATCAATGTTGTCAACGGGGTCGGACAGCCAGGCGCAGTCCGCATCCAGCAGGGCGCAGGCGTCTTCCATGCCTTTGATCACGACGATCCAGAAGGGATTGCCGATGCCGCCATGCGACACAATGCTGAAGGTCAGCTGGTCTTGCGCGCCAACGCCACCAATAGCGGCGACCATGATGCCCAGCGCCAAAAGCAGCACCGGGATTGTACGAAGTAACTTTCTCATTGTGTTTCTCCCTCGAAACTAGCGAATGTACAAAATGCCTCAGGCAAGTTGCCTGTAGAGACCAAGTAGGGACTGTGAGCGCTCCCAACGCAGTCAGTAAAGTATATCACGCTTTTGTCGAATTGCAAATTGTCATTTTTCTTTTTTTTCGCGGATCTGTGCTAGGAAATTAGCCGCGCCCGTCAAGATGATTTTTTGCCCTGCCAGCGGTCGCTGTGTCATAATCGCGCAAAGTCAAGTTCGCCGCAATAAGAAGGAGCAGCCTGTGCAGTCTAACTGGGTGCTGAAAGAAGACGAAGCCATTGAACTGCTGGCGCTGCTCATCACCTCGGCGCGCATCCAAATGGACGAGCCGGCGCATTATGGTCCGCTGCGCCTGCTGACCGCGGCCGAACGTCTGAGCAGCCTGATCGAAGCGCGCAGTTCGCAGAAGGCACGCGAATTCCTGGAAGGCAATATCGAGCGCATCCCCGCCATGCACATGCGGATGTCGGATGTGGACGCCTATACCGAGGGGCTGGATGCCTTGTGTCGGGCGGTGGCGGCTTGTTTGCTGCGGCACAGTTCGCTGGAGGGCGAGGCATGAACGAGGCGCTGCGCAATATCAAAACGCGGCGAGTCGTGCGCGAAATGAGCGACCAGGCAGTCGAACGCGAGCAGATCGAAGCCATCCTGGAGGCGGCTCGCTGGGCGCCCAGCGGCGGCAACCTGCGCCCCAACCGCTATGTCGTCATTGAAGATGCCGAGACGCGGCGTCTGCTGCGGCTGGTCGCGCCCGGCATGTTTCAGCGCGCGCCCGTCTTGATTTTGATCTGCACGAACTGGCAGGTGGTGGCGCAGCATCACTTGCCCGCCCACGACCGCGCTCTGCTGATTGATATCGGCACAGCGGCGCAAACCATGCTGTTGGCGGCGCATGCGCTGGGCTTGGCGTCGGGTCCTGTGACTTCCTACAGCAAAGAGGCGGTGCGCATCATCCTCAATCTGCCCGCGCATTATTCGCCGGAGATGTTCATCTGCATCGGTCATAAAGCCGAGACTGCGCGTCCGGGCATGCGCGCCTGGCAGCCCATCACCTGGCGGGACCTGACGCATTGGGAGCGCTTTCCTGAGCGCGAATGAGGCGCAAAACTATATTCATCACAGAGGAATAATGTAGGGGTGAGGCGGTGATTCGCCCGCCTTAGCCCAAGCCTGCCGATGGCGCTTCCCCGCGTTCTTTCGAGGGTGGCGCTGAAGGGGCTTGGCGGGTGGGATTTGTGAACAAGCGCATAGCCACAACCTCGCGCAGGCTCCAGCCGGCCACTGCCGCGAAAGCTAGCGCATAAACCAGCAAGTACGGCAGCAGTTGCGGCTGAACTTGCCAAGCCAGCGCCGCCGCCCACAGCGCATAGCACATCAGCGCCAGCTCCAGCCACAGCAGGGGCGAAAGCGAAAGCGCATAGGCATCGCCCGCCCAGTCTCGCGCGAATTTGGGGGTGCGCTGGAAGTCGCCGCGCCTGCCCAGCAAGGCGCTCAACACAGCCAGGCTGCTGCAAAGCGACATGCCCGTGCCCAGCAGCAGCAGCGCGGGAAAAGCGCTAAGACCACGCAGCCAGTCGGGATACAGGCGCATCTGCCCGGCGGCGTACATCAGCGGCGGCGCCAGCGCCAGCAATCCCAGCGGCGTCAGCGGCAAGCTACTCAAGACATCAGCCAAGAGCAAAGGTGGCGTCAGCAGCAGCAACAGCAGCATCAACAGCGGCGGCAGGTATTGGCACAGATGTTGCACCGCCATGATCTTCTGCGCGGCGCTCAATTCTGAAGCCAGCAGCGGTCCCGCCAACTTGCGCAGGCACTGTGTGTTGCCGCTCGCCCAGCGCGCCTGCTGCTGTTTATAGGCGGCAAGCTGTGGCGGGATCTCGCCCGGCACCTCGACATCCGGCAAGAAGAGCGAGCGCCAGCCAGCCATCTGGGCGCGGTAGCTCAGGTCGAGGTCTTCGGTCAATGTATCTGCCGACCAGCCGCCAGCCGCTTTGATGCAGCGCCGCCGCCAGATGCCGCCCGTGCCATTAAAGGGCACCAGCCAGCCACTGCGGTTGCGCGCCGCTTGTTCCACCACAAAATGCGTATCAATGCTCAGCTTTTGCGCGCGGGTCAGGCTGTTTTCTTCAGGGTTGAGATGCCCCCAGCGGCTCTGCACAATGCCCAGCGCCGGATCTTCCAGCAGGTGCGGCAGGGTGCGGCGCAGAAAGTCGGCTGGCGGGATGAAATCGGCATCAAAAATGGCGATGTAGTCGTCGGCTGTGTGCTGCAAGCCATGCGCCAATGCGCCCGCTTTGAAACCATCGCGCTCGGCACGGCGGATGTGCTGGACACGAAAACCCGCTTCCGCCAGCGCAACCAGCTTGCGCGCCACCAGTTGGACTGTGCGGTCGGTCGAGTCATCCAATGCCTGGATCAGCAGCTTGTCGCGCGGGTAGTCAAGCGCGGCGATTGCCTCAATCAAGCGCAGGGCGACATTGGCTTCGTTGTAGAACGGCAGTTGCACGGTCACACTTGGCAGATTGTCATCGGGCAGGATGGCAGGAACGGCAAGGGCGGCAGAGCGAGTCCGCCAGTAGCGCCACAAGAGCAGCGCTTGCCCAGCCGTATACAAGCCCAGCGCCAAGGCGCAAAGCACATAAAGCAAAGTCAACAGCCAAATCATCGTCGGCATTCTATAAGCGCGCGGGCAAACTGGCAAGGTCAATCAGCGCCAGGCTGATGGCGACTGCCCTCAATCTCCCTCGATCCCGAGTGCTGGCAATATCTGAACAACCTCAGCCGCCGAACTTCGCGGTGGGAGCGCCCTTCACGCCCGGCGCACAGCGGAAGAAACTGCCCGCCAGCGGGTACTTGGCTTTGTCAGCCTCGTCTATGCCGGTGCTGGCGGTGGTGATGTAGAAGGTATCAAGCTCTGCGCCGGCGAATGTGCAGCTGGTGATATTGGGCACGGGCAGCGGCAGGACTGTCAAAATCTCGCCAGTTGGCGAATAGCGGGTGATGCGCGCGCCGCCAAAATGCGCCACCCAGAGGCAATCTTCGCTGTCGATGGTCATGCCATCGGGAACGCCTTCGTCATCAGCGGTGAATTGCGTGAAGACACGCTTGTTGCTCAGCTCGCCCGCGGCATCCATATCCAGCGCGTAGATGCTTCGCTTGATGCTGTCGGTGTGGTAGATGATTGTGTTGTCGAGGTTGAAGGTCGGACCATTGCAGATGATGTAGTCGCTGTCGCATCGCTGCCAGCTTAGGTCGGGGTCGAGGCGGTATAGCGAGCCGCTTTCTGCCTCTTGCTCCTTATCCATTGTGCCCGCCCAATAGCGCCCGCTGCTATCGACCTTGCCATCGTTGAAGCGGTTGCCGGGCAGGTTGGCTTCGGGCAGGGCGATGGGACTGGCGGAGATGACATCAAAGTTGATCCAGGCATAGCCATCGTCCAATGTGCCGATGAAGCCGCCGCTTGCCCGTTCCGCCAGGCTGGTGATGGCAAAGTCGAATGTCCAGGTGGTTTTGCGCCCATCGCTGTGCATGTAGCGGTGTACCTTGTTGCTGAAGATATCGACCCAATAGACGGCATCTTCGTCGGGCACCCAGAGGGGGCCCTCGCCCAAAATCGCCGGGATTTCCCAGACGGCTGTTACTTCGCTCATATTTCTGTCCTTTCGTTTCTGCGCCTGGATTATTGTGCCAGATAGTACCCGCAAAGTCACAATGATTCACCACAGAGAGCGCCAAGGCTTATGCTTGCCGCTGCTTGTTGCGGATAATTATGCGGGCATAAATCTTTTTCCCGTTTATATAGGGGTAGCCAAAGTTGAACTCGTCAATTTTAGTAGTGGTCATTCTTGCCAGAATCTCAAATTGATCGGGATTGTGCTTGTCCAGGAAGCTAATCGGCACGCCCATCGCGCCGTCCCAATCCATCGGGATTTCTGCGGTCTTGTCGACATTGATAGCATCGTAATTGTCATAATGCGAATAGTCTTCGGGACTGTAGTGCTTGTACAAACGCAGGTCTTTGTGGCGTTTTCTGTAATCCAGGTTGGTGAACCACGCGCTTTGCGACCTGCCTTTCACAACGCCATCAATAATTTTGTACGAGCTACCCTCTTTCTTGTTCTCCACCAAGTATTCTGCGTAATCTGCTGGAACATCAAACAACAAATCCCTGCCCATCGGGGTATTTCCAATCCACAATTTGTTTTCTTTTATCAATGGAAATATCTCTTTGTAGGTTATGGCATTCTTGTTGCCGAGAATTAGAAATTTCTTGTCATATTCGATTAACTGCGCCACATACTCCCGAAACAGCGAAAAGGGCGGGTTAGTAACGACGATATCCGCTTGTTTGAGCAGCTCAATGCACTCCGCGCTGCGGAAGTCGCCATCGCCCTGGAGATAGTGGGTGGCGATATCTTCGAGTGACGGAATGGCGGTTTCGTTTTCTGTGCCGGTGTATTCCAGCCAGATGGCGCGCTCGGCATCGTTGCGGCTGAACATGTCCATCTGCTGATTTTTGTAGCAGGTGGTGATGAGTTTTTTGAGGCGCAGCAGGCGAAAATTATAGGCGAAGTAATGGAAGAAGTTGCTGACGCGCGGGTCATCGCAGTTGCAGTATACCACCTTGTCGCGGAAGTGGGCGCGGTAATGGCGCAGCTCGTTTTCGATATCGTAGAGCTGCGTATAGAACTCGTCTTTTTTGGCGCGGCTGGCGGCGTGCAGGCTGCGGTTTTTTGCCATGCTTGTCATGCTTTCATTTGGCGGGCGAGTCACCGCCTCGCTTCATGTGCGATTATAGCTTATAGAAAATCCTCTGCGCGTTCTGCGCCTCTGTGGTCATTTGAGTTTATCAACCTCCTTGCATTTACTAATGGCGCTTTCTTTCTGCTACAATGCGGCTATGTCTATTGGACAGCACACCCGGCGCGAAATCCTCAGCCAGCCCGCGGCTTGGTCGGCGGCATTAAGCGCCTTTGAACAACGCCGCGCCGAGATACTGGACTTCTGGGCGCGCGCCGACTTCGACCAGGTTATCGTAACCGGCTGCGGCTCGACCTATTATCTATCGCTGGCGGCGGCGCAATTGCTGCGGCAACGTGGCCTGCACGCCAGCGCTGTGCCCGCCAGTGAATTGCTGCTACGCCCCGACGCCGTCTGCCTGCCGGGGGCGCGTTATTTGCTGCTGAGCATCTCACGCAGTGGCACAACCACCGAAACAGTCCGCGCGCAAGAAAACTTCGTGAAAGCTGGCGGGGCGGCCATCTGCATCACCTGCGACAGCGGCAGCTCCTTGGCGCAATCCGCTGACGTGTCTATCGCCATCGATGCCGCGCAAGAACGTAGCGTCGCCCAGACGCGCTCTTTCAGCAGCATGTTGATAGCCGCGCAGCTTTTGGCGGGCGCATTGGGCAGGCAACCCAAAAACGCCGGCACGGATTTGCCCCAGGCTTGTGGCGCTTTGCTGGATTCCTGCGCGGATTTGATGCGGTCGCTGGGGAGTGACGCGCGGCTGGAGAGCTTCTTCTTCTTGGGGGCGGGCGCGCTTTATGGCATCGCCTGTGAAGCCATGCTCAAGATGAAAGAGATGTCGCTGGCGCACAGCGAGGCTTTCCACCCGCTGGAATTTCGACATGGACCCATGTCGCTGGTGAGCGTGCGCAGCCTGGTCATCGGCTTGGTTTCGCCGGTCGCGGCGGCGCATGAATTGCGTGTCTTGCGAGAAATGCAAGACATGGGCGCGACTGTCCTGGTTATCAGCCAGTGCGCGAGCGAATTCGCAAAGCACATCGCGCTGCCGCCCGACCTGCCGGCTGCCTATGTGCCGGCTTTGCACCTGCCGCCCTTGCAATTGCTTGCCTTTTGGCGCGCGCTGAAAAATGGCTGCGACCCCGACCAGCCGCAGCACCTCAGCGCGGTGATTTCGCTGGACGATATTTAATGGCTTCAATGCAAAGGGCAATCCACATGACCGATACCACGCTTTTCCCACAGCCTGCCCGGCTCGAAATCAGCGGACAACCCTATGCGCTAATGAAAGACGCGCGCATCATCGCTGAGGACCGCGCCCTGGGCGAGGCGCTGGCGGGTTACCTGCGCCCCGCCACCGGCTTCGCCCTGCCGGTGCTGGCTGCTGATGGCGCTGCCAGCGCGGACAATACCATCATCCTGGAAGCGATAGCGGCAAGCGACTCGCCAGAAGCCTATTCGCTCACAGCCAGCGGGACGACTCTGCGCTTGCGAGCGGCGCATCGGCGTGGCTTTCTGCACGGCTTCCAGACCATCCGCCAGCTTTTGCCGCGGCAAATCCTCTCGTCAGAGGTTGTGCCGGGCGTGGAATGGACTATGCCCGGGCTGGAAATCGACGATGAGCCGGCTTTTGGCTGGCGCGGCTTGCACCTGGATGTCGGACGGCATTTCTTCCCGCTGGACTTCATCAAAAAGTTCATCGACCTGCTGGCATTCTACAAGTTCAACACCTTCCACTGGCATCTCACCGAAGACCAGGGCTGGCGCATCGAGATCAAGAAATACCCGCGCCTGACCGAGGTTGGCGGCTTCCGCGCGGAGACGGTCGTCGGACTCAGCAACTCGGGCGAGTATGACGGGCAGCCCTATGGAGGTTTCTATACGCAAGACGAGATCCGCGAGGCAGTTGCCTATGCCGAGGCGCGCGGCATCACCATCGTGCCAGAAATCGAGATGCCTGGCCATGCCGTGGCCGCGCTGACTGCTTATCCACAACTGGGCTGCCGCGACGAAGGCTATCAAGTTCGCCGCCGATGGTCCATCGCCAAAGATATCTTTTGCGCCGGCAAGGACGAGGTCTTCACTTTCCTGGAAGATGTGCTGGACGAGGCGCTGGCGCTCTTCCCCTCCGAATACATTCACATCGGCGGCGACGAAGCGCCCAAAGACCGCTGGGAGGCTTGCCCAGCCTGCCAGGCGCGCATCCAGTCGGAAGGGCTGGCGGACGAGCACGAGCTGCAAAGCTGGTTCATCCGCCGCATCGAGGGTTGGCTCAATGCGCGCGGGCGCAAGCTGCTGGGCTGGGACGAAATCCTCGAAGGCGGACTCGCGCCCAATGCCACTGTGATGAGCTGGCGCGGCAGTGAGGGCGGCATCGCGGCAGCCAACGCCGGGCACGATGTCGTCATGACGCCGAATACCTACTGCTACCTCGACTATTATCAGTCGCACGATACCGACAGCGAGCCGCTGGCAATTCCCTCTATCCTGCCCCTGGAGCAGGTCTGGGATTATGTGGTCATTCCGGAGCAGATAACAAAAGAAAAGCGCCACCACATCCTGGGCGGGCAAGGCAATATCTGGACGGAATACATGCCGGAAAGCGACCATGTCGAATATATGATGTTCCCGCGCGCCATCGCCATCGCCGATGTGCTGTGGAATCACCCGCAGGAGCGCAATTACGCGGCGCTGGTCGAGCGGCTGCGGCAACACCTGCCCAGCCTGGATGCGCTGGGGGTTAACTATCGGCGGACGGACGAAGCGGCAAGCGCATGAGCCAACTGCAAAGAGAAATCGCTGAACAGCCGTCCGTCATCGCGGGCTTGCTGGACGCAGCCTGGGGGGATACCGGGCAGGTTGCAGCAGCCATCCGCGCCTTCAATCCGCCTTTCGTTTGCATCGCTGCCCGCGGCACCTCGGATAATGCCGCCCGCTATGCGCAATATCTCTTCGGGGCGGCGCTGCGGCTGCCGGTCATGCTGGCAACGCCCTCGCTGCACACGCTCTATCAGCAGCCGGCTGATTTATCCCGGGCGCTGGTCATCGGCATTTCCCAATCCGGCGCGGCGCAGGATGTGCGGCAGGCGCTGGCGGATGCGCGCGGACAAGGCGCATTGACAGTCGCCATCACCAATAATGCCGATTCGCCGCTGGCAAACACAGCCGAATATACGTTGCTGCTGCGCGCGGGGCGGGAGCTTTCCGTGGCCGCCAGCAAGACCTATACCGCCCAGTTGACAGTCGTGGCGATGTTGGCGGCGGCGCTGGCGGATGACTCAACCATGCGCGCTGAGCTGGCGCTGCTGCCCAAGCTGGTAGCGAAGACGTTGGAGATGTCGGCGGACATCGGCGACTGGGCGGGGGCTTACCAGAAGGTGACGCAGCTGGTTACGCTGGGGCGCGGCTACAACTACGCGACCGCCGGCGAGATCGCGCTCAAGGTCAAAGAGTTGATTTATATCGCCAGCGAAGGCTACAGCGAAGCCGACTTCTGGCATGGTCCCATTGCCGCGATTGACGCCCGGCATCCGGTTGTACTGGTCGCCCCTAGTGGAGCGACGTTGGAATCCATGCGCCTCATGCAAGCCGAACTGGCTAAGCGCGCGGCTGACCTGCTCGTCATCAGCGATGATACGCAAACCCTGACTGAGGCGACCCATGCCCTGCCGGTACCCGCAGCCCCCGAGTGGCTCAGCCCGATCACCGGCGTGGTGCCGGGGCAGATCTTCGCCATGCAGCAAGCGCTGGCGCGAGGCTACCCTGTCGACAAGCCGCGCGGACTATCCAAGGTGACCGTGACCGAATAGGGCTCCCTCCTCAGCCAACCTGTCGGACGAGTCACCGCCTATCCCCTACGCCAGCCCTCTGCGCACTCTGTGTTTCTTCGTTTCCTCTATGGTAAAAAATGTCGATTTATCGGGTAAAATGCCCAACAACCCGCCCAAATCAAGGAGCCAGCCCATGTCCAGCGACCGCTTGCAGCAATTCCAGACCATCTTGGACGAGCACGCCGACCTCGCCTTCTTCCCGATTTCTTCCGATTTGCAATACCTGACCGGCGTGCCGCGCGACTTCCCCAATTATGGGCACACCATTCACCCTGGCGATTGGCTGCAAGGCGCATGGATCACTCCGCAACGTCCGCCCGTCCTGCCCTTGCCGCGCATGACCGCCGAATTTGGCGGGCTAAGCCGCTTGCAGGGTCTGGACATCCGCGTGTTGGGCGATTGGGACGCGCCGTCCACGATGCTGCGCGGCATCCTGGACGACTTCGACCTGCCCGATAATCCGCGCGTCGCCATCAGCGACTTCGCCACTGGCGAGACGGTATCGCAGTTGCAAAAGCTGCTGCCCGGGGTGGTTTGGCTTTCAGCGACGGCATTGCTGCGTCCCATGCGCGTTTTGAAATCGCCAGCCGATATCGAGCTGATGAAGCAGGCTGGGCGCATCACCGAAGCCGCCTTTGCCGATACGTTGGCGCAGATGCGGCATGGCATGACGGAGCTGCAAATCGTCGAAGAAGTCAATTATCAACTGCGCAAGCACGGCTCGCTGGGGCAGTCCTTCACCACCTCGCTTTACAATTCCGCGCCAAGCCTGCCGTTGATCTTTGGCGACCGCATGAAAAGCTGGCCCCGCAAGCTGGAGCCGCCGGTGTCGATCCTCTTTGATTTTGGTGGCATTTACGAAGGCTGGTGTTATGACTTTGGCAGGACGGTCTTTTTTGGCGAGCCACCGCCCGAATCCCAGCGCGTGTATGACCTGGTGATGGCGTCGCAGGCGGCGGGCATCGCAGCTTTGCGGGCGGACGCAGCCACCACCAGCGACGCCGACCGCGCCGCGCGAGATGTCATCGAGTCGGCAGGCTATGGCGAGGCATTCCGACATCGCCTCGGGCATGGCATCGGCATGGATGTGCACGAGCCGCCCTTCCTCACGCGCGGGGATGAAACGCCGCTGCAAGACGGTATGCTCTTCACCATTGAGCCGAGCATCATGCAGCTCAACGACTATTCAGCGCGTGTGGAAGATGTCGTCGTAGCGCGAGCCGGCGGCGGCG
This sequence comes from Chloroflexota bacterium, assembly GCA_009840575.1. Taxonomy (GTDB): domain Bacteria; phylum Chloroflexota; class Anaerolineae; order Aggregatilineales; family Phototrophicaceae; genus UBA6055. The sequence goes on from VXNO01000090.1 coordinate 15,480, forward strand.
AGAAGCTCACCAATGGCTGGCAGGAACTGGTTGTGATTGAATAGATTCACAGAGCTTCGGTGTAGGGGCGAGGCGATGACTCGCCCGTTTCCGCTGCCATCAAGCCTTGACGCCGCCCTCCAACAAGCCGCGCACGAAGTAGCGCCCAATCAATACGAAGAGCAAAATGATGGGCAGGGTGGTCGCGCCTGCGCCCGCCAGCAGCAGCCCCCAATCAACGACATACTGCCCGATGATGCCCGCCAAGCCCACCGGCAAGGTGCGGTTGGCATCGCTGACGATCAACACCGACGCGAACATATATTCCGTCCACGAGGTGATGAAAGCGAAAATGGCAACGCTGGCGACTCCCGGCGATGCCAGCGGCACCAGGACCAGCAATAATGTTTGCAGCCAATTGGCGCCATCCAAAGCGGCAGCCTCTTCCAGCTCAAAAGGGATAGACGCGAAGAAGGCTTTCAGCAGCCAGACAGAAAATGGCGCGGCAAAAGTAACATTGACGACGATCAGCGCCACTTGAGAGTCCAGCAGCTTGAAGTTGCTGAGCATGACATAAAGCGGAATCAAGAGCAGCGAGCCGGGGAAAATGTAAGCCAGCAGAATGAGTCTATAGAGCGTCTTCCTACCCGGGAAGGGCAGCCTGTACAAGCCATACGCCGCCGAAGTCGAAAGCGCCACTGTGATCACCATGGTGGCCGCGCTGACGACGATGCTGTTGGCCAGGTATATCGGATAATCCGACGACGATAGCAGGTTGGCATAATGCTCGAATGTGATGGACGGCGGCAGCAGCGTCGGCGCTTGCGAGACGATCGCGCTGGATTCTTTCAGCGAAGAACTATAAATCCAATAAAAGGGCGCGATGATGACGAACATCACCACGAAGACCAGCAGATAGCGGATGGCGGGGTTGCGCTTGCCTTCGCTCATCGCCATGCCTCGTCTTGGTCATCGCCGCGCGGTGCCAGGAAGTAAATGAAAAGGACCGTGAACAAGCTGACAACTAGCGCCATCAAGACCGCCGCTGCCGCCGCCCGCCCCAGCCGATATTGCAAGAAAGCCATGTCATAAATCAGCACGGGCATGGTCATGGTCGCGCGCGATGGTCCACCGCCCGTGACTAAATAGATGACATCGAAGATATTGACCGACCAAAGCGTACCCACCAGCCCCATGACGAAAAGCACCGGCTGCAAGCCTGGCAGTGTGATGTGCAGGAAACGTCGCCAGGCGCTAGCGCCATCCACCGCCGCCGCCGCATACAGATCTTCGCCGATGCTTTGCATGCCCGCCAGGATGATAATCGTCAAGAGCGGGAAGAAGCGCCAGGAATTCATCACCACCAGCGACGTCATCGCCGATGCGCCCGTGCTGAAAAAACCAATCTGCTCTTGCACTAGCCCCAGGCGCAGCAGCACCGTGTTCACGATGCCGCCCGATGTGCCTAACATCCAGCGCCAGACGATGACCGCGACGACCGTCGGCACGATCCAAGGCAAAATCACCCAGGTGCGCGCCAATGCCCGCCCGCGAAAAGGCAGGTTCAAAACTAGCGCGGCGATGAATGCCAGCACGGTCTGCAAGACGCCATTACCCAAGACCCAGACCAAACTGCGCCCCATTGAAGGAGCGAAAGTGCGCAAACTCAAGACTTTCTGATAATTCGCCAAGCCGACAAAATCGCCGCCCGTGCCAATGATGCCGACATCCAGGAAGCTGAGGCGGATCAACGAAAAGATAGGATAAGCGATCGTCAGCAGCAGCCAAATGACCAGCGGGGCGACCAACGCCATGCCCAGCAGTGCGCGCCGCCTGTGCCGCTTGTCTCGTTTGGGTACGACCGTGCTTGACATTGGCGAGCTGTTGTTGGCAAGCGGTCTCGGTCTTACCCCTCCCCGAAGCATCAGGGAGGGAAGCTAAATTGACCGGACTCGCTTTTTCTGCCTTAGATTTCTTTCCTACAAGCAGATCTCGGCGAAATCTTCCCCATTGATATGGGGGGGCGAGGGGATAGACCTCTTTTACTCGATGGCTTCCATCATCAGATATTCGCCTTCGGCAACCGCATCCGCAGCGCCCATGCCATCGACGACCACCAGCTGACCGACCTGACTCAGCAAGTTCTGCGCCGAGATGCGCGCGATGCTGGGGAAGGTCTGCCCGCCTGTGAAGCCAAACAGACGCCCTGAACGCGAATAATCCAGCACAGTCTCCAACTGGTCGCGGTATTTGACCACCAGCGGATCGCTCCAATAGGTCTCGGATTCAAAGCCCGATTCGGTGATGGGCAGGAACAAGCCTGGCTCCATATTCAGGAACAAGCCGTAGTTATCGGGCTGGAATATGAAGCGCAGGAATTCATAGGCGGCTTCTTGCTTGGCGGCGTCATCGGTCAGGATCATCGCGGCGTTGACATAGGAGATGGTGCCCGGGTCGTCGACGCCCGCATCCACCGGCATAGCCATCACGCCCAGGTTGGCTGGGTCGCCGCCATTGGCTTCGTAGGAGCGCAGGAAAGCGAACTGGTTGACCATAGCGCAGGTGCCGCTGCCCAGGCAGACTTCCGCCTCGCCCCAAGCCCAGCTCGGGCTGTCGGGTGGCGAGAACTGGCTCATCTGCGCATAAAAGTCCAGCGCGCGCACGGTGTGTTCGTTGTTGAAGCGCAGGCTGCCATCATCGTTGTAGATGTCCGATGCGCCAGCGTTGATCATGAAGTTATAGACAACCTGGTCGGTGTAGAGATTGCGGTTGGCAGGCACGCCAATGCCATAGCGACCATCGCCAGTTAGCGCTTCGACGGCGCTCGCCCATTCGTCCCAGGTGCTGGGTTCTTCAATGCCCGCTTCGGCGAGGTCGTCGATATTATACCAGACAGCATGCGCCATATTCCACAGGGGGATCGCCCAGACATGCCCATCGGATGTATAGGGCTCGATGCCGACATCGAAGTAGCCATGCGTCTCGTCAATTTCGGCGACAAAATCGTCCACGATTTGCACCGCGCCCAGCTCACGGATGATCGGCGTGAAATCCGGGATGGCGAAGAGGATATCCGGCGCGTTGCCAGCCACGACCGACGCCGGCGCTTTGGTATAAATATCGCCCCAACTCTGTACATCCTGGCTGACAACAATGCCGGGGTTGGCGGTGTTGAATTCGTCAATCAAGCCTTGCACCCGTTTGACGCGCTGCGGCGGCTGTTCCATGTGCCAGATGACGATTTCCACCGCGTCTTGCGCCTGCAGCGGCACGAGCGCCATCAGCAGCAATGCACTGAAAACAAATAAACGAGCAAACTTCGAAATCATAGTGCCCTCCCAGGCTCAGCAAACTGCAATAGAAACTCGGCTGCAATGCGAAATGGCGCATTGACCGCGTAGGACTATAACTAAGGCGTGATTGGCTCGCAAATAATAGCCGCGGCGAATTATGACCCAAAAGCGCCCATGGTCTATACTTGACTCGGTCTGCGCGAGCGGCGGAGAAGCAGTGATATGACGATACGCATCGGCATCATCGGCGCGGGTTTGATGGGCGACTGGCATGCCCAGCGCTGGCGGCGCTTGCCGGTCACAATCGCTGGCTTTTATGATGTAGCGGCGGAGCGAGCGGCGGAGCTGGCGGATCAATACGGCGCGACGGCTTTCGCATCGCTGGAAGGCCTGGCAAAAGCTGTCGATGTCGTTCAGATTTGCAGCCCGTCTATCTATCATCTGGAAGCGGCACAAATCGCGGCGGCGCATGGCAAAGCTATCTTCTGCGAAAAACCGCTGGCTCGCCATGGACGCGACGCGCAAGAAATCATCGCCATTGCCGAGGCAGCTGGTTCGCGACTGTATGTCGGGCAGGTGCTGCGATTTTTTCACCAATATCGCCGCGCCAAACAAGCGCTGGACGACGGCGATATCGGAGTGCCCTGGCTTATCCGCGCCATTCGCGCCGCCGGACATGCCGCCGAGCTGGGCGACCGCCGCTGGTTCGCCGATATGGAGATGACGGGCGGCGTCGCTTACGAAGTCAGCTTGCACGATATCGACTTCGCCTGTTGGTGTTTGGGTCCTGTCCAGCGGGTCCTGGCGCGCGGCTTGAGCTATCGTGAAGATCTGCCGGTGGTCGCCGATCACATGCTGCTAATCCTGGAGTTCGCGGGCGGCGGCA
>VXNO01000160.1 GCA_009840575.1 Chloroflexota bacterium
ATTTCTCGGCGGGTTGCCTGTGTTGTTGTGGCGCGAGGGTGTAGAATCTGTCCCACAATTCGTCCTTTTGCTCCTTGGATACAGTACCAGTATAATCTAGGACTATACAACAGCCACTCCCGCCGCAATGCGCTTGCATGACAGGTATTGATTTCTTAGAAAAAACTCAAACTTCCCGATGATTTCCCGATAAAACCCTCTGCGCGCTCTGTGCCTCTGTGGTGAATTAATTTTGATGCAATCGCCCTAAGGTAGGCAAAAAGCAGGCTTGACAACGCGCTAATCCTGTGCCAAAGTGTCTCCACATTACATATCTAAGTCTCGGGACGCCCCTAACACGGGCGTACAACTGGGGAAGTCGGTGCAAATCCGACACTGTCGCGCAGCGGTGACTGGCTAGCAGCCAGAAGTCCGAATGCCAGCCCAAGACTTAGCTCAGTCTACTTTCCGCGTAAAGAGGGAGACGAGCATGGACATGACTACCCCAATCCGCCCGCAATCATGGGCGTTTTTGCTGTCTGCGCGCGCCTCCTTCGTCCTAAGGAGGGACAACATGAAATCTGTACTTCTCGCGCTCATTCTGCTGCTCATCCCCATCGCCCCAATTGCCGCGCAAGACGGCAACTTGACGGACGGCTGCATCACTGATTTTGACGCCACTGTCGATTACTTCCCGCAGAAAGCCGAGGTGATCGATGCCGGCAATTTGACTGTCTCCTATCACGGTCATTACAAGCTGGTGCGTGTCGGCAATGCCTTTGACGGCGCGCCGGCTTTTGACTATGTGCTGGTGCAGTGTGGCGCGCCCGCCCCGCCTGCTGAAGACTTCGCTGATAACGCACAATTCATTGAAGTCCCGGCTGGCAGGCTCATCGCGCTTTCTACCACGCAGCTGCCCGCGCTTTCCCTGCTGGGCGTGATCGACCACCTGGTGGCGGTGGATAGCGGCTTCTACATCAGCACGCCGGAAGTCGTTGAGGCAATCGCGACTGGTGAAATCGCCGAAGTCGGCTTCGGCGCGCAAGTCAATATCGAGCTGGCGCTGGAGCTAGCGCCCGACCTGGTCTTGAGCTATGGCTTCAACCCCGACACCGATGCGCACCCTATCTTGCTGGAAGCGGGTATCTTCACGGCGCTGGATGCCAGTTGGCGGGAGAATTCGCCGCTGGGACGGGCGGAATGGCTGAAGCTGCCGGCGCTTTTTTATAATCAAGAAGCGCGCGCGGACGAAATCTATGCTGGCATCCGCACGGAGTACCAGGCGCTACGCGAGCTGGCTGCGAGCATCCCTGACGAAGAGCAGCCAAACGTGCTGCTCAATTCCTTCCTGTCCTATGCCGACGCCTGGTACAGCCCGGGCGCGGATACCTATGTCGGACAATTGATTCACGATGCCGGCGCTGACCTGGCGCTGCCCAGCGATGATCCCGCCGGCAGCCAGCCCTATAGCTTCGAAGCCGCTTACGCAGAGGGCTGGGAGGCCGATATCTGGCTCTTGGAAACATTCGGCGTACAAACAGCCGCGGACTTGCTGGCGCTGGATAGCCGCTTTGCCGACTTCGCCGCTTTCCAGTCGGGCGCGATCTGGAACAACAACCGCGATGAAAACCCCAATGGCGGCAACAATTACTACGAATGGGGCGTCGTCAGTCCGCATCTGGTGTTGGCGGACCTGCTGGCTATCTTTCATCCGCAGCTCTTGCCCGAGCATGAGTTCAGCTACTATCAGCGCTTGAGCGCGGCTTGATATGCTGCGCCTGGCTCAAATCCCCTTGCTCGGCACCTGGGGTGGACGCGAATACGCCGGCGCGAAGCCTTGGCTGCTGGTCGCGCTGGCGTTGTTGTTGTGCCTGCTGCTGATGATGAGCCTGGCGCTGGGCTCAGCAGCCATCCCGCTGGAGCAAATCTTTCAGGCGCTGCTGGGGGGAGAAGCGGAGAGCGCCGCCTGGACGAACATCGTGCTGAAGTTCCGCCTGCCCAAGACCGTGACGGCGATGCTGGCGGGCATGGCGCTGGGCGTCAGCGGGCTGCTGATGCAGACCTATTTTCGCAATCCGCTGGCGGAGCCTTTTGTGCTGGGCGTGTCGTCGGGGGCGAGCCTGGGCGTGGCGCTGGTGGTGCTGGGCGCGGGCGGGGCGGGCGGCTTGCTGTTGGGCGGGCTGAGCCTGGCTGGCGACCTGCTGCTGACGGCGGCGGCGGGGCTGGGCGCAGCTGTTACGATGTCGCTGGTCTTGCTGGTTGCGGCGCGCATCGCCAATGGACTAACCTTGCTCATCCTGGGGTTGATGTTCGGCTATCTGGTGGCGGCGCTAGTCAGCCTGCTGCTCTATTTCGCCTTGCCCGAGCGCATCCAAGCCTACATCAACTGGACATTCGGCTCCTTCAGCGGCGTAACCAGCGCGCAACTGCCCATCCTGGCTGCGATTGTCACGGCGGGCTTGCTGCTGGCGGCGGCGCAGGTCAAAGCGCTGAACGCGCTGCTGCTGAGCGAGGACTATGCGCGCAGTTTAGGCGTGCCTATGCGCAAGACGCGGCTGGGCATCGTGCTGGCGACAGCGTTGCTGGTCAGCGCGGTTACGGCATTTTGCGGTCCCATCGCTTTCATCGGCATTGCCGTGCCGCATATTTGCCGCGGCTTGCTGGGTAGCGCCGACCATCGTTTGCTGTTGCCGGGCACGATACTGGCGGGGGCTTGCGTGGCGCTGGCGGCTGGGCTGATCGCTGAGTTGCCGGGCAGCAATCTTGTGCTGCCGTTGAATGTGGTTACGGCTTTGCTGGGCGCGCCGGTGGTGATGCTGGTTGTGCTGCGGCGAGCGCAAGGGCTGGCTTGATGACGGCGCTGGAAACGCGAGCGCTCACAATCGGCTATCGGCGGCGGCGCGGGGATATTGTGCTGGCGCGGGACCTGGATTTGCAGCTGCAACGCGGCAGCCTGGTCGGTATTTTGGGCGCGAATGGCATCGGCAAATCGACCTTGCTGCGCACGCTGGCGGGCATGCAAGCGCCACTGGCGGGTCAAGCGCTGCTGGATGGCGAAGATGCCGCCAAGCTGCTGCCCCGCGATCTGGCGCGGCGGCTGAGCATCGTGCTGACGGCTGCGCCCCAAGCCAGCCTGCTCAATGGCTATGCGCTGGTGGCATTGGGCAGATACCCGCACAGCGACTGGCTGGGCAGGCTGAACAAAGCCGACCATGCGCAGGTCGCCTGGGCATTGCAGGCAGTGGGCGCGCAAGACCTGGCGGAGCGGCGCGTCTCCCAACTCAGCGATGGGCAGCGGCAAAAGCTGATGATCGCGCGCGCCTTGGCGCAAGATTGCCCGCTCATGTTGCTGGATGAGCCGACCGCCTTCCTGGATTATCCGCGCCGGCTGGAGACACTGCGCTTGCTGCGGCGGCTGACCCGTGAAGCCGACCGCGCCATTCTTGTCTGCACGCACGAGCTGGAACTGGCGCTGCGCTATTGTGATGAAATATGGCTGATGAGCGAACATGGGCTGCAAGTTGGCTCGCCAGCGACAATCCTGCGCGATGGTCTGCTTAGCGCGGCATTTGGCATCGAGGACATCAACTTTGCAGACTTTGCGCGTGGGCGTTATTCGCTTGACACGCCATTATTGCAGACGGGAGGATTGTCGTGAGTGAGCAAAAGCAGAAACGCGGCTTGGTGTTGGTGCATACTGGCGATGGACGCGGCAAATCGACCTCAGCCTTTGGGGTGATTTTGCGCATGTTGGGGCGAGAGAAGCCGGTCGCGCTGGTGCAATTCCTCAAACACAAGACCGGGCAATGGGGCGAAGTGCGGGCGCTGCGGCGGCTGGGGATAGAGCCTATCAAGACGGGCGACGGCTTCACCTGGACGAGCAAAGACCTGGACGAGACGATGTTGCTCGCCTTGCACGGCTGGGATATAGCGCAGGCGGTTATCACCTCCGATGAGTACGAGTTGGTCGTATTGGATGAATTCACCTACCTGCTGGATTTCGGCTGGCTGGATGTCGACGAAGTGATCGACTGGCTGCGCGCCAACAAGCCGCCCCGTCAGAATCTGCTCATTACCGGGCGGAACGCGCCAGCTGCTTTGATCGACTATGCGGATACGGTCACCGAGATGGTCAAGGTCAAGCACGCTTTTGACGCGGGCATCAAAGCGCGAGCTGGTATTGAGTTTTGATGAATGCCAAACCACAGCCAGCCAAAAAAAGACCGCCCTACAGGACGGTCATTTGCGCTGTGGGCTGTACAGGACTCGAACCTGTAACCTCCTCGACGTCAACGAGGCGCTCTGCCAGTTGAGCTAACGGCCCCCACATCATTTCATATTGAGTATAACGCATTCTGCGCGGCTTGCAAGGCTTTCATCGATATTCACCACAGCGGCGCGGAGAGCGCAAAGGATAAATGCAGGGGCAAGGCGGCGACTCTCCGTCAAGTTGCCAGCTTGTCTTATCGACCAGCATCGGTAGAATGAAAGCGCACTCATCGGCAAATGCAGGAGGCAACTCATGATCGACTTCACACCCATGCGCGATGGCGAAATCAGTTTCATGGAGTACGCAGCGCGCGAAACTATTGGTCCCGCCCAGCTGCGCGCCCTCAGCGACGAGAGTCTTGACTTTCTGCTCAGCCAACTGGACGGCTTGACCGATGCGGATATCGTCTTCGAGCCCGAAGACCCCGATGCCAATGACCCATTCGCTGTCGAAGGCGAAGAAGACATCGGCTGGAACTTCGGACACTTAATCGTCCATGTAACCGCCAGCAGCGAAGAAGGCGCGGCGTTAAGCTCGTTATTGGCGCGCGGCGTGCCAGCCTCGGAGCGACCGCGTTATGAGACGCCCTGGCGCGAGATGCAAACAGTCGCGCAAGTGCGGCAGCGGCTGGAAGAGAGCCGGCGCATGCGCAATGCCTACCTGGAGACTTGGCCCCAAGCGCCGCTGCTGGATACGGTGCGCGCCATCTCCGAACGTTTCACGGCGCGCTTCGGGCAGATGAACGCGCCGGCGGCTTTCCTATTTGGGCTATCGCACGAGGTCGGGCATTTCGCGCAGATTGAAGAAGTTCGCCGCCAGGCATTGGCTGCGCGGCCTGGCTGAGCCCTGGAGCGCAAATGAGCAAGTTCATTAAGCCGCGCGCGCCCAAAGGCTTTCGGGATTTCCTGCCACGGGATATGCGGCGGCGGCGTTATGTCATCGCTTGCATCACCGAAGTTTTCGAGCGCTTTGGCTTTGAGCCGCTGGATACGCCTATCCTGGAACTGCGCGAGACGCTGTTTGGCAAATACGGCGAAGACGCCGAGCAGTTGATCTTCAGCGCCCAGCATGGCCGCAGCGCCAGCGAGCCGCTCGCTATGCGCTACGATTTGACTGTGCCTTTGGCGCGGGTGGTGGCGCAGCGCGAAAGCCAGCTCAGCCTGCCATTCAAGCGCTATCACATCGCGCCGGTCTTCCGTGGTGAACGCCCCCAGCGCGGACGCTATCGGGAGTTCTATCAGTGCGATGCCGATATCGTGGGCGTGGCGGGGGTGATGGCGGACGCGGAAATTGTCATTATGATGCAGCGGATTCTCAGTCGCCTGGGCTTCCCGCAATTTGTCATCAAGGTCAATCACCGCCGCCTGCTGACCGCCATCGGCGCATTCTCGGGTCTGCCTGCCGAGCAGTTGCCGGACCTGTATCGTAGCGTCGACAAATTCGACAAGCTGGGCGCGGCTGGCGTGCGCAAGGAGTTGGCAGCGCGAGGCATCGCGGCAGACGCAATTAGCCGCATGATGGACTTGCTGAGCGCGAAAGCGCCCGGCACCGCCAGCCTCGACCAGATCGAAGCCGCCCTGGGCAAAGGCGATAATGGGCTGGACGAACTGCGCGAGCTAGCCCACTTGCTGGCTGCCGCCGATGTGCCCGCCGAGCATATCGACTTCGATTTTACCATGGCGCGCGGCCTGGGCTATTACACGGGGCCAATCTTCGAAACCGTCATCTCGCAGCCCAACCTGGGCAGCATCACCGGCGGCGGGCGCTATGACAACTTGATTGGCATGTTTCGTCGCCAGAGCTTGCCCACGACCGGCACATCCTTTGGCATCGAGCGCATCATTGACCTGCTGGATGAATTGGATTTGTACCCGGCTGCGCTGGGCGGGAGCTCCGTGCAGGCGCTGGTCACCGTCTTTGGGGCGGATACGCGGCGCGAATCGCTGCGAATCGCTGATGCGCTGCGAACGGCGGGCATCAACACCGAGCTGCATCTGGAAGCGCGCAAGCTGGGGCGGCAGATCGCCTATGCCGACCGCAAAGGCATCCCCCTGGTGGCAATCGCCGGCTCGGAGGAAATCAGCGCGGGCGTGGTGAAGTTGCGGCGGCTGGCGGATAGGCGCGAGATGGACGTCAAGCGGGAAGAAATCGGCGTGGCGGCGCAGGCGCTGCTGATGGATGCTGACTATGAATAAAAAAGGGCGCGCCAGTGGTATCTTGCTGCACCCGACTTCGCTGCCGGGCAGCTACGGTATTGGTGACCTGGGCGCGGGCGCATATCGCTTTGTGGATTGGCTGGCGGAGCAGGGACAGTCGATTTGGCAAGCGCTGCCGCTGGGACCCACCAGCTACGGCGATTCGCCTTATCAGACGCTATCGGCTTTCGCCGGCAACCCCAACCTGGTCAGCCTGGACCGCCTGGTTGATGATGGGCTGCTCAGCGCGAGCGACCTGGCGGATGCCCCGCCCTTCCCCGCCGAGCGCGTCGATTATGGCTGGGTCATCCCTTATCACGATTCGCTGCTGGCGAAGGCGCATCGCCGCTTCCGCGAATGCCCGGACGCCATGCTGCAAGCCGCTTTTGAGCAATTCGTGGCGCGCAATCGATATTGGCTCGAAGATTTCGCGCTCTTCATCGCCCTGAAGCAAGCCCATCAACTGCGCCCTTGGCCCGAGTGGGAGAGCGGCTTGCGGCGGCGCGACCCGTCCACGCTGGCGCGGGCGGCGGACGAATATGCGCGGGATATTGACCGCGAGCGCTTCCGCCAGTGGCTCTTCCATCGCCAGTGGTCGGCGCTAAAAGCCTATGCCAACCGGCGCAGCATCCGTATTTTTGGCGACCTGCCTATCTTCGTCGCGCATGACAGCGCTGATGTCTGGGCGCGCCAGGCCGACTACTTCCTGGACGCGGACGGTCATCCGACCGCGGTGGCGGGAGTGCCGCCCGACTACTTCAGCCCGACCGGGCAGCGCTGGGGCAACCCGCTGTATCGCTGGGATGTCATGGCGGCGGATGGCTACAGATGGTGGCTGCAGCGGCTGCGCTATCTGCTGCGGCTGGTCGATAGCGTCCGCATTGATCATTTTCGTGGCTTTGAAGCCTATTGGCGCATCCCGGCGGCGGAGCCAACCGCAATCAACGGCGCATGGATGCCGGGACCTGGGCACCGATTCTTCCAGACGATTTTGTCCGAGCTAGGCGAGTTGCCTATCATCGCCGAAGACCTGGGAGTCATCACGCCGGGCGTCGAGAAGCTGCGCGACGACTTTGGCTTGCCGGGCATGAAGGTGCTGCAATTTGCCTGGAGCGACCCCGCCAACCCCTTCCTGCCGCACAATCACAAGCCCAATTGCATCGTCTATACTGGCACGCATGACAACAACACCACGCGCGGCTGGTGGGAAAATGAAGTCTCTGCCGATACCCGCGGCTTCCTCGAGGCTTATCTGGGGCAGGCGGCGCAGGACATCGTTTGGACATTGGCGCGAGTTGGCATGCGCTCGTCGGCGCGGGCTTGCATCTTGCCTATGCAGGATGTGCTGGGGCTGGACGAGTCGGCGCGCATGAACAAGCCGGGCAGCCCGGACGGCAACTGGTCCTGGCGCATCACTTACGCCGACCTGGACAACGCGGGCAAAGACATGCTGCGCGAGCTGACACGCCTGTATCAGCGGCATCCCGGCCAGCAAAGCGCAGTGTATGGCGACGCGGCGACAAGCGGCTGATCGCAGGAGGACGGCTATGTCTCATTTGCCCGCCTGGGCGCAATATATCCACCACGATAGTTCAGAGTTCTACCTCAGCGATATCAGTCCGCGCATCGGCGCTAGCATCTCGGTGCGCATCCGCGTGCCCGCCGAAGCGGACATCCGTCACTTGCTCCTGCGCAGCCGTCCCGATGGCGAATGGAATCGCATCCCCATGGCGAAAACCAGCGCCGTCAATGGCTTCGACTGGTGGGCGGCTGACCTGCCCATCACCATGCGCCACAACAATTATTGCTTTCACTTCTTGACCGCAAGCGGCTCTTTCTACCTGAACCAAGCCGGGCTCAGCCCGATTGATAGCCCCGACTGGTTCAATTTCACCGTGCTGGGCGATTATGACGCGCCGGCTTGGGCGCGCGAGCAAGTCTTTTATCAGATCTTCCCGGAGCGCTTTGCCAATGGCGAGCCGAGCAATGACCGCCCCGATGGCGATGCCACACTGATGGGCAAGCCAGCCAGCCAACGCGCATGGGGACAGTTGCCCGATCCCTTCCCTGTCTCACGCAATGTCGACTTTTTTGGCGGCGACCTGCAAGGCATCGCGCAGAATCTCGATTACCTGGTCGACCTGGGCATCACCGCCATTTACATCAATCCCTGCTTTGACGCCGAAACGAATCACTATTATGTCATCCGCGACTTTGACCATATCGCGCCGGCGCTGGGTGGCGATGAGGCTCTGCGGGAGCTGCGGCAAGCGATGACAGCGCGGGGGATGCGGCTCATCCTCGATATCACGCCCAACCACATCGGTTTCAACCACCCGTGGTATGTGAAAGCCAAAGCCGACCCCGAAAGCGAAGAAGCCGGCTATTTCTATCGACATCCCGACACGGGCGAGATTGAGCACTGGCTGGGCGTGCCAGCCATCGTCAAGCTGAATTACGGCAGCCAGCAACTGCGCGACAAAATGTACCGCGCGCCAGAAAGCCCCATCCGCAAGTGGTTGCGCCCGCCTTACAGTCTGGATGGCTGGCGGCTGGATGTTGCCAATATGACCGGCAACTACTGGCGGACTCAGGGCGCGCGCGATGTCTGGCTGGAGATGCGCGCCGCTATCAAAGGAGAAAATCCGCAAGCCTACATGATGGGCGAATACTTCCAGGACAGCAGCGACCATTTGCAAGGCGATGAGCTGGACGCCTCGATGAATTATCAGGGCTTCAACACGCCGACGCGCCGCTGGCTGGGCTTGGGCGATCTGGGCGCGACGCAGAATTATGCTTATGCCGACCGCAACATATTCCCTAGCGAGTCGCTGGGCTTGCAATGGCAGCAATATATGGCGGCAATCCCTTATATCATCGCGCTGCAACAATTCAACCAGATCGGCAGCCACGATATCAGCCGCCCGCTGCGGGTATGCCGCGGCGATACAGCCTTGGTCAAAGCTGGGACGGCGCTGCTGCTGGGCTTTCCCGGCGCGCCCTGCATCTATTATGCTGACGAAATCGGCATGGATGGCGGGCATGACCCGGACAACCGCCGCTGCATGCCCTGGGATGAAAATGACTGGGACGCAGACCTGCGTGACTTTCATCAGCGCGCCATCGCCATCCGCCGCGGTTCGCACGCTTTGCAGCAGGGCGGCTTCCAACTCTTGCACGCTGCGGGCGACCTGGTGGCTTTTCAGCGGCACTCCCGGCAGGAGCAGATGATCGTGGCGGCTTGGCGCGGCGCAGATGACAGCCCGGCGACCGCGCTGGATATGCGCCTGGCTGATATCCCTGACGACGCAACATTGACCGACCTGCTGACTGGCGAGCAGTACCGCGCCACAGCCGGCGCGCTGGAGTTGGCTGGCTTGGCGCATGGACAAGCGCTCTTTTTGCGCATGGAGGCATGAGCATGGCGCATCGCAGCATCTTCTCAGACGAATGGCGCAGCAGCCTGCGCGCCCAATACCAGCATGTCCTGCGCACCGACGACAAAGTTACCCTGCCTTCGCTCACCGCTGTCTTGCAGCAGGTTGGCTTTGACGAAGACGAACTGCGGCAACTGCGCCTGGCTGCAACCCTGCATGTGGATGATGTCGCCGAGGACTTTGTGCCCGACCTGGAGATCCTGGCTGAAGCCGAGCCGACGGAGGCGCACCCAGCCGAATGCCTCTGTCCCGACTGCGGGCCCATCGACGAGAGTCGCTTCGACGCCGATGGCCAACCCCTGCCGCCCGACCCCGATGCTGACGCGCAGAAAAGCGAGCTGATTGTGCCCGCCGTTGACATCGAGCCTGAAGAAGCCGAGCCAGTTACCTTTGCCGATAGCCTTGCGCCGCCGTCAGCGGAGGCCGACACTGCGCCAGCCCTAGAGGACGATGTCGAAGAGCAAGGCGGCAATGACGAAGCCGCGCCGCTGGACGACCCGGACTCGCCAACCCAAAACAGCTTGTTCTGAAAACCATGTCGGGCGCGCCGGAAGACATCGCCTGGATGCGCCTGGCGCTGGAGACAGCGCAACGGGCGCTGGAGACGGCGGATGTGCCAGTGGGGGCGGTCGCCGTCCGCCAAGGCAAAGTCATCGGGCGCGGCTGGAATCGGCGCGAGGCCGACCATGACCCCAGCGCCCATGCCGAAATCATCGCTTTGCGTGAGGCGGCGCAGCATACCGGCAGTTGGCGGCTGGATGATGTTACGTTGTATTGCACTTTGGAACCCTGCGCGATGTGCGCTGGCGCGATGGTGCTGGCACGGCTGCCGCGTCTGGTCTATGCGGCGGCTGACCCCAAAGCGGGCGCGGCGGGCAGCGTCATCGATATCACCCGCCATCCCCAGCTCAATCACCAGGTGCAGGTGGAAGGCGACGTCCTGGCAGCGGAATCCGCAGCCTTACTTCGGAGTTTCTTCCGCAAGCTGCGCGCTGACGGGCAGAAGTGACAAGGTCCCGCAAGGCAGCATTCCTTTTTCGCGCGCGCTGGTTTAGCATAGGCTGCGCCACGGGAGAGGTGCCAGAGTGGACGATCGGGACTGTCTCGAAAACAGTTGTACCCTCAGGGGTACCGTGGGTTCGAATCCCACCCTCTCCGCTTGCAGCCGGATAAGGGCGAGCCGACACGCGCTCGCCCTCTTCATTGTTTCAGAACTCAGAGCTACTGGCTACCCATCGCCAGCATCATCGCCAGCGGGAAGGCAGGCACATCTTCGGGCAGCTCGACCTCAACTGGCTCGTTGAAGGCCGACAGGTCGATGGTCATGCTCATCGTGGCGGACATATCGCCGCTGGCTTCGCCCATGGCCAGCCCGCCCACACTGAAGGAGCCGGACAGCTCCTGGCGATAGCTATAGCCATCGTCCAAGCCAATGTAGTGCGTGTTGGTCATGCTGCCGGAGCCCAGCGTCCCCGCCAAGCCGAATGGTGCCATCAACTCCTCGATGGTTTCGGCGTCGCCGCTCATCATCGTTTCCATATCGATAGTCGACTCAAAGACCGCTACCGGCGCGCCATTCACTTCGGCATCATCCAGACGTGTGATAACTGGCTCGGGCTCAGCATAGTCCGATGTGTCATCATGGCGAGCATCATCTTCGCTGATGCCTGCCTGCGCGAGCATGGCAGCGACCGCGCCAGTCAAGTCCAAGCCAAACCAGTCCATGTCTTCCATCGTCATGCCCATCAGCTCTTCCACCATACTGCCGGCGAACAAGAAGACGCTGTCGCGCATCAGCATATCCACCTCGGTGGATTCGGTTTTGCCGTCATCTTCTATGTGGATTACGAAGCGCATCTGCCCTGCCAGGCTGTCGATCACGGCTTCCGCCTGCTCAGCCATGTCATCTATGCCCTCGGCGGCGGAGGAATCCATAGCCAGGTCGCCGCTGCCCGTCATGCCCAGCTTTAGTCGCTCTGGGCTGGCGGTACCCCACATCTCCATATCCATCGCCGCCTCAAAGTGAAAGGCGCTCAAGTCATGCATACTCGCGTGGTTGTCGATGAGAATCTGGCAATCCGCTTCGGACAAGTCGCCACAATTGACTTCTTGGCTGTGGCCTGCCGCCACGACCGTCAGCGCGCCGACCAACAATATCGCCAGGAGGTACAACATTCGCTTGATCATATTCCGCTCCTCGTTTCTGCTCATATTGCCCTAGTGTAGCGCGTGCAAAACGCTTTTTTGCCCCCAATTTGTGTGAGGTTGCACAGTGTATACGCCAACGCAGGCGCGGGGTTGCCTCAGCAGGCGCAAGCAAGCCCTTAAACAACTCACCACAGAAGTAATCGCAAGTAAGTCCTGCGAATACAGCCCTCATCCCCCGGACCCTTGCCCCCAGAACGAGGGAAGGGGAGTTTTTTCAGCGATTCCGTAGTATTAAAAGCCTCCCCTCATTTTGGGGTGGGGGTAAAATAGGCATCCTAGAGGCTCATAACTTACCTGCGCTTACCGAGGCACTGAGGGCGCAGGGCTTTGCTGTAGCATTGCGGCGAGAACGGCGCGGCAACTGGTGTACAATGAGGAGCAGGAACCTAGGGGCTTGTCTATGCGCTATCGACTGGCTTTGGCTGTTTTCATCCTGTTCGTGTTTCCCTTTGCGCTGGTCCCGGCGCAAGATGCCGGGCTGGGGGAAGCTGCGCCGCCGCCCTTGAAAATATGGCTGCCGGCACCATTAATCGCGGATGAATCGGGCGCAGCCTACCAACTGCTGAGTGAGCACACCGCCCCCTTTAGCGAGCGCGCGGGCATCACCGTGCAATTCCGCATCAAAGAAGTCGGCACAGTCGGTGGCATCATGTCGACCATCCGCACGGGCAGCGATGTCGCGCCAGGCGCACTGCCGGATTTGACCTTGATCCGCCGCCGCGATTTCACGCCTACGCAGGCACGGCAATACTTTCAGTCTTTGGAAACCATGTTTTCGTCTTCGCTGATTAACGAGCTAGGCAGCGCGCTGACCTTTGGGCAGATTCCGCTGGATAGCGCGCTAGCGCTGTATGGTTTGCCTTATTTCTACGACCTGCTGCTGGCGATTTATACACCCGACGCCGGCGAATTGGGTGGCGCGCCCACCTTTGACGATGTGCTTGCCAGCGGCGTCGCCTATCATTTTCCTGCGGCGCGCAGCAACGGCTTAAACCAAACTACCTACTTGCAATATTTGTCCGCGGGCGGCTCGCGGCAGGGCGAAGTCCTCAGCGAGATCAACGAGGTGGCGCTGCTGATGGCGCTGGAGTTCTATGAAGCCTTGGTCGCGGCTGAACAAGTTTCGCCCGATGCGCTGGCTATTCAGTCGGCGGCTGCGTATCTGCCGGAGTTGAATAACCGCGCCGCCGCGCCACAAATCGCCATTGCCAATGCCAGCGACTACCTCAGCATGTTGGAGCAAAACCCGGCGCTCGCGGTTGCCAGCATCCCGACGGCGGGTGGCTTACCCGCGTCGGCGCTGGATGGCTGGCTCTGGGTCATCGTTACGCCCGACCTCAGCCGGCAATCACTGGCGGCGCGCTACCTGGAGTGGCTGATGGAGCCGGTTTTTCATGCCCGGTTGTCTTTGGCCTTGCAGCACTTGCCGACGCAATCCGCTGCCTTGGCTGACAGCCTGCCCGAAGCAGTCGACCGGCAATTTTTTGCCGACCTGCTGGCCAGCGCGACTCCCCCATTGCCCGAGGGCGAAGGCGGGGCAGCATCGCGGCTGATGCAAGAGGCGCTGGCGAGGGTATTGCATGGCGAGGCGACCGCCACAGCCGCCACAAAAGAAGCCATTGCGCAATTCGCCGCGCGCTAGCCTGTCAGGGATTTCTGATAAAAGCGGTGCGTCTTGTAGACCTTGCCGCCCAGGCTCAGGCTGATTTTGATGAGCGGGTTCGTCTCCAGCACCCAGCCTGAATCCAGGTAGTCGTATTGCGAGGGCAGCAGGGCTTTCATCATTTCGTGCAGCATCGCCAGCTCGACGCCTTTGTTGCGGTAGGCTTGCTTGACGCCCAAGAGCGGCATGCGCAATCCTTTGATTGACTTGCGAACCTTCCAGTGCCAGCCCACTTGCAGCATCGTCCAGGCTTCGGGCAGGCCGGGTTTGGGATAAGCCAGGCGCAGCGCTTCGTTGAAGTTGGGAATGGTCAGCGCGAAACCGACCGGCTCGCCAGCGATTTCCGCGAAGAAAGCCAGTTCCGCCTCGACCAACATGCCCAGGTCAGCGACCAAGGCTTCCAGCTCGGCATCATTCATGGGGATGAAGCCCCAGTTCTTCTCCCAGGCGGCGTTATAGATTTCGCGGAATAGCTGGAATTCGCCTTTTTTGTCGCGGGCATTCATCTTGCGCACAGTAATGCCGCTGCGTTGGGATGCGCGCGCCACCAGTCGCTCCAGCCGCTCCAGCGAGCCGCTTTCGGCGATGGTCGCGCGGTCTTGATAAATGCAATGCACATCCATGACTTTTTCAAAACCAGCGCTCTCCAGCAGCGTCTGATAATAAGGCGCGTTATAGGGCATCATGATGACGGCGGGGCTGAAATTGTCGACCAGCAAGCCGCATTCTTCGTTGGTGGTGAAGCTGGCGGGACCGCGCATGGCGGAGACGCCTTGTTCACGCAGCCATTTCTCAGCCGCGCCCAGCAGCGCCCCCGCGACTTCGGCATCGTCGACGACTTCGAACAAGCCAAAGAAACCGATATTCTCGTTGTGATAGCGGTTGTGCTCGTGATTGACAAAAGCGGCGATTGTGCCCAGCATGGTATCGCCGCGCCAGGCAGCGAAGTATTCGCCATCCATATAGCCCCAGGCAGGGTGGCGGGATTTATCCAGCAACTGCCGGCGCATCGAGAGCAAAGGCGGCACCCAGTTCGGGTCGTCGGCATAATGTTGCCATGGGAAGCGGAAGAACGCGCGGAATTGATCCGCGCTGGCGATTGGTCGCACCTCAGCCACGCGTTCACCTCGCTGATTATGTTGGCGCTTGCCTTGAATTGTAACGCCGTAGCGCCATCCGTCCAATCAAGGCAAGAATCATGGGGAGGGGTAGACTTCTAGCAGACAAGCCGCATCAAGCCGAAACAAGTATCATTGAGTCGGCTCATCCCCATCTGCCGTTTGCGGCTCATCGGCGGAGTCTGCTAGCGCCTCTTGCCAGTCCACATCGCCCCCCGCGTCAGCGACGCTGCCTTGCTCGCGCAGCGCCTCATGCCCGCTCATGTTGATTTTGCCATCGATGAATGCGCCTTCTTCGGTTGTCAGCGCCGATGCGGTGATATCGCCCCAGATGCGCCCGGTGCGCAGCAACTGCACTTTGTTGCCACAGACATTGCCGTGCACGCTGCCGGCGATAGAGATGTTGCGGGCATTGATATCGGCGCGGATATCGGCGGATTCCCCCACCAGGATATTGCCGCTGACCTCCAGCGCGCCGCTGAATTGTCCATCCATGCGCACATTGCCGCTACTGGTGAAGACGCCTTCAAGCTGGGTATTCGCGCCGACGACGGTGTCAAAGCCGATCAATCGCCCGGCTGGCACGAGGGCGGCTGGTTCGGGCGCGTCGGCTTCGGCTTGTCCGCGGCGGTTGGCAAAAAAGGCGCTCATGATGCTCTCCCTTGGTTTGGCTTGGGCGTATTAGCCCAAACGGGTTTTGTGCAGGCGAAAATGCTCCAGCCGCGATAGCTCGCGGACTTGCTCGGCGGCGCGGTAACTGCTGCGCACCAGTGGACCGCTCTCCACCCATTTGAAGCCCATGCCCAAGCCGGCTTCGCGCAGTTCGTCAAATTCTTGCGGCGTATAATAGCGCTCGATAGGCAGGTGGCGCTTGCTGGGCTGCAAGTATTGTCCCAGTGTCAAGATGTCAACGCCGACCGAGACTAGGTCGCGCATGGTCGCGCGCGCTTCGTCCAGCGTCTCGCCCAAGCCCAGCATGATGCCGCTCTTGGTCAGCACCAGGGCGTCCATGCGCTTGGCATTTTCCAAAGTGGCAAGCGCCCATTCATAGCGGTCTTGCGGCTGGACACGCTTGAAGAGGCGCGGCACCGTCTCCACATTGTGATTGAGGATTTCCGGCTGGGCATCCATCACCACCTGTAGCGCAGTTTGGCTGCCTTTGAAATCGGGGATAAGCACCTCAATGGAACAGCCCGGCTGCAACTGGCGGATGCGGCGGATGACCATAGCGAATATGGGCGCGCCGCCATCGGCTCGTTCATCGCGGTTGACGCTGGTGATGACGACATGCTGCAAGCCCATGGCGCGGACGCTCTCAGCGATGCGGTTCGGCTCGCCCCAATCGAGCGGGCTGGGACGCCCGGTTTTGATATCACAGAAACCACAACTGCGCGTACAGGTATCGCCCATCATCAAAAAAGTGGCTGTGCCTTTGCCCCAGCATTCGCCGAGGTTGGGGCATTGGGCTTCTTCGCAGACGGTGTGCAGGGTCTTGCTGCGCATGAGGCCGCGCACACGTTGGTAGTTCTCGCCACTGGGCGCGCGAACGCGGATCCAGGGCGGGCGGCGGCGCGGCGATTTTGGGTCTGGCTGCCAGTCGGTCGCGCTGGTTATAGGTATCGTCTCGGGCTGGATGGTCAGCGACAAGTGTGAACTCCGCATGTTTCTACGGCTGCCCTTATTGTAGCAGCGCTGCGCGGTATTTCCAGCCCAAGCGCGGACAGGTTGCTCTGTGTTATGCTCTTGTGCATAACGCAGGCGGCGGGAAAACGATGCGCGCCATCACGTTGGAAAAAGTATCGAAGACCTATTACGACAAAGGCCGCCGGCTGACTCCCGTACTGGCGATAGAAGATTTTGACCTGCATATCGACGATGGCGAGGCGGTTGTGCTGCTGGGTCCTTCGGGTTGTGGCAAGACAACTTTGCTGCGTTTGATCGCTGGTTTGGAGCAGCCCGACAGCGGCCGCGTGCTGTATAACCAAGTGCCTTTGGACGCCATCCCGGTCGAGGAGCGCGGCATCGGCATGGTCTTCCAAAATTATGTGCTCATCCCGCATTGGGAGAGCCGGCGCACGGTCGGCTTTTTCTTGCGCCTGCGCGACCGCGAAGACGAAGTGCCCGCGCATGTCGAGACAGTCGCCAAGATCACCGGCGTCGAAATCGTCAACTTGATGGGCAGGTTTCCGCGGCATCTATCGGGTGGCGAGAAGCAACGCGTTTCTATCGCGCGCGCCTTTGCCCGCGACCTGGAGCTGCTGCTCTTTGATGAACCGTTCGCCAACCTGGATGCCAAGTTTCGCGCCCAGGCACGGGTCGAGCTGAAGCGGCTCATCCAGGAGTTCAATGTTACTTTGGTCTATGTTACGCATGACCAGGTCGAAGCCATGAGCGTGGCTGACCGTATCGTCGTCATCAACGCCGGGCGCATCATCCAAAGCGGCAGCTACCAAGCGCTGCATGAAGACCCCGATAGCCTCTTCGTCGCCGAGTTTCTAGGCACGCCGACCATTAACAGCTTCTGGGGGCGGGTCAGCGGCGGTTACTGGGACGGCAGCTATATGGGACGAGCGCCTATGCCCAGCCCGCAGACCGATGGCAGCGAAGTCATCTTGGGCATCCGCCCTAATCACATGCAGTTATGCGCGGCTGGCGACGGCATCCCCGCCACTATTGAGCGCTCCATCCCCTTTTATGCGGAGAAGTATCGGCTGCTGGAGGTCTGGCTGCGCAAGCGGCGTTGGCGCATCCAGGTCGGGCTGAACGACCGGCATGAGCCTGGCGACACCATACACTGCCGGCTGGATTGGGACAAAGCGCTGTTCTTCGCCGCCAAGTCGGGCGCGCGCATCCGTTAGTCAAATGTGATGAGGTCTTGCAGGTTCGCCAACGTGGCGGGACCAATGCCGGAAACTTCGTCCAGGTCGTCCAAATCGTCAAAGTCCCCATGCTGTTTGCGATAATTGATGATTCTTGCGGCGGTTACAGGTCCGATGCCGGGCAGGGTTTCCAGTTCGGATTGACTGGCGCTGTTGATAGGCACTTTCGCGCCACCCATGGGGGTCGGCAAGCCACTATCGTCCGCACCCAGCGCTGGCAGATGAATCTGGTCGCCATCGCGCAAGAATCCTGCCCGGTTGATGCGCGTCAGGTCGGCATTGTCTGTTGCGCCTCCAGCCGCTTGCAGCGCATCGTCAACCCGGCTGCCCGGCGGCAATGTATAGGTTTGCTGTGGATGGACAACCGCGCCGGTTACATAGACTTGCAAGGGGCTCGGCGTGGCGGTCGGCGGGGGCGTTGCGGTGAGCGGCGGCGGCAGGATAGTGATAGCAACAGGCTTGGGACGCGAGGCCAGCAAGAGCGCGCCAGCAGCCACTAGCAACATGAGAGCGGCGAATAAAAGCCAATACCTGGTTGTTTCTGAGAGCTGTGACACTGAGTCACCCGTAACGATGCGATTATGTTTGCTCTGCTAGAGAGATTGTAGCGAGTATTCCTTCGTTAGCTACCCACCCAGACGGGCAGATGCCCCAGTGAAATGATGTCATACCATTGCGCGCGGTCGCCTTCGGTGAAGATGGCGGCTTCGGCAAGGACGTTTGCCTGTGCTTTGCGCATAATCAGCCGCATGCCTTGCAAGGTGCTGCCGGTGGAGATGACATCGTCGATGATGGCGACATTTTTGCCTGCCACCTGCTGGCGGTCTTTTTCATCCAGGAAGAGCGTTTGCGGCTTGCCGGTGGTAATGCTCAAGGTTTCGCTTTGCAGCGCATCGCCCATATACGGCTTGTAGCTTTTGCGCAGGACGATATAGGGCAAGCCCAACTCGGTACTGAGCATGTGCGCCAGCGGGATCGACTTCGCCTCGGCGGTTACCAGGACATCGATAGCGCGGTCGCGCAGCTTGTCCGCCAGTTGCGCGCTGGCGGCATTCACAAATTCCGCATCGCCCAGGATGTTGAGAATGGCAATCCGCACGCCAGGCTTGATCTCCATCAGCGGCAGGTCGCGCCGAATGCCGGCGACTTCGACGGAATACACTTTGTCCGACATTGGGAAAGTCCGACCCTTTTCCTAGCTGTCGCAAGCGCAGTATACCACCTGCGCCCACAAAGACAAGTATAGCGCTGAACGGGAGTGGCGAATCTGCTGGATACGCGTTGCTTTGCCCCCACCCCAAACCCCTC